>JALYSX010000265.1 GCA_030854585.1 Vulcanimicrobiota bacterium | reverse complement strand
GGGCGGCTATCAAGGTCCGGGAAGCAAGACGATCATCCCGAGCTGGGCGAAGGTCAAGCTCTCCGCGCGTCTGGTCGGCGATCAGGAGCCCGCGACGATCAAGCGCGCGGTCGAAGACCACATCCGCTCGAGCGGCGGGCGTCCGCGCTCGCCGGCAAAGCCCGCCAGCCCGAGCGTGCTCGCCTCGTGCGCTTCATCGAAGGGCAACGCGCGCAGCTCGGTCAGCGCGGCCGGTTCGAGCTCCGACACGCCGTCGTAAAAGCCCGGCACGGTCACGCGCCCATCCGCATCCTTGAGGGATGCGACGATCTGCGCGAGCGCCTCGATCGGGTTGCGCACGACGCCGCCGAAGTAGCCGGAGTGCAGGTCGTTGGTCGGACCGCTGACCGTCACTTCCCAATGCACCAAACCGCGGATCGAGGTGGTGAGCGAGGGCACGTCTTCGGCGAAGACCGCCGTGTCCGAGATCACCGCGAGGTCGGCGGCGAACTCGTCCTGGTAGCGCGCGAGCGCCGACTCGAAGTTCGGCGAACCGATCTCTTCTTCGCCTTCGATCACGACCTTGACGTTGACCGGCAGCGAACCGCGCGTGCGCAGGTGAGCGTCGATCGCAGCGAAGTGCATCAGCACCTGGCCTTTGTCGTCGACCGCGCCGCGTCCGTAGATCTTACCGCCGCGGATCGTGCCTTCGAATGGTGGACTCTTCCAAAGCTCGATCGGATCGGCCGGTTGCACGTCGTAGTGTCCGTAGATCAGCACGGTCGGTTTTCCGGGCGCGCCGAGCCACTCGCCGTAGGCGAGCGGGTTGCCGTCGGTCTCGAGAACGCTTGCCTTCAGCCCGATCTCGTTCATCCGCGCGACCAGTCGCTCGCAGCACGTGCGTACGTCGGCGCGATGGGCCGGGTCGGCCGAGATCGACGGGATCGCGATCCAGCTCTTCAGTTCCTCGATGTGCGCTTCGCGCCGGGCGTCGCAATACTCCGCGAGTTTGGGATCGATGCTGCTCATGCTCTCTCTATCATGACGGGGTGAACGGGGTACCGAGTTGGAGGTCGAGGGTCTTGCCGGCGCGTTCGACCTCGAAACTGTGCGGCTTTCCGTCGTAGGCGCGCGACTGCGTCTGAAACGTACCGTACTCCCACCAGAACTTACCGTCGAGTTTGTCGACGATGTCGTTGGTGCGCATGCCGGCAGCATACGCCGGCCCACCGGCGCGCACGAAGGAGCGCATGTCGCCGTCGACCGTCTTGAAAAGCGCGTAGTAGTAGGTCGGCGCGTCATCGGATGCATAGGCCAGCCCGTCGTGCCACAGATGTGCGGCGCGATCCGCATGGGTCCGGGCCCACTCGCGCATCCGCGCGACGCCGTCGCCTGCGAGTGCTCGCGAGTCGGCGTCGGTCGGGACGCTCGCGAACACCTTGTGATCGTGCCACTCTCCGACGCCCCAGCCGCCGCAGTCCTCGAGAACGATGCCGATATCGAGATCGGTGCCCTCGGTCAACGCAAACGTGGTCGACGTCACCTGGACGTACGCCGAGAACGGCTTGTTCGCGCAGTCGCCGGCGTTCGGATCGACCCGTCCGCGCGACGCGCGCAGGTCGCCGCCGTTCAAGAGGCTCGCTACGCCGTCGGCCGCGGCATGCGCGGGTACGCTACCGTCATCGTCGACCAGCACGCGGCCGGTCGCACTCGCCGGCACGAAGAGGCCGGCGCGAGCGTCGAGCGTATCGGCGCGCGCTGCCGGAATCGAGATCCGGAACGGGCTGCTCCCGAAGAACCACGACGCGCCGAGCACGATCAGCAACGTGCCGACGATCGCGACGCCGACCTGATACGGCAGGGTGCGCTTGGTGATCTCGTCGATCGGCGTGCCGGTGAAGTTGGCCACCCAGACGTTCGCGGTATTGGTCGGATCGCAGACGTTCTGGACTTGCACGACCGCCATGATGGCGGCGACCAGCACGATCGGTGGGAGCGCGCCGGACGAGAGCAGGACGGTGAAGATCGCGATCCCGACCCCGAACGGATTGAGCGGGCCGCGATAGAGCGCAAGCGGACTCAGGATGCCGAAGATCGCGACGAACGCGATCGGATTGTGCGCCCAGCCGCCCGCGACCAACGGTTCGAGCGCGGTCTTGAACGCCGGTGCTTGCGTGAGCGTGAAGAGCATCCCGATCCCGATGAACAGGATCACGGCCGGCGCGACATCTTCCACACCGCGAATCGCGGCGGCGACCAACACGCTCACGATCTCGCGCGGACGGGTCGCGAGAGCCGCATAGATCGCGGAGATCGCAAACGCCAGGATCGGATCGAGGTGGAACACGAAGTAGAGCACGATCGGGAGGATCGGCGCGATCAACGCCCATGGTGGCACTCGCGGCGCGGCGGGTTCGTCGGCGCGGACGGCCCAGGTCGCGTAGTCACGTTCGCGCCGGAACGAGATCGCCGCGTAGATCACCAATGCGAGCAGATCCACGACGGCGAGCGCGATCGAGTACCAGAGCAGTTGTCCCTGGGTCACCCCGAACAGGCTGGTGTAGAACTTCCAGTTCGCGATATTGAAGATGAAGCCGAGCGCGAAGGCCATCAGGAAGAGCGTCGCGGCGACCTTACGCGGGACGCCGGTCGTCATCATGATCGGCAGCACGATCGAGCCGACCATGATGATCGCGCCCAAGCCCGAAAACGTCACGAAGAGCAACGCGACGACCGCGCACAGGATCATCGAGAGCGCGAACGGGTTCTCGCCGCCATACTCCGCCGCCAGATTGACGAGCGCGCGGGCGATCCCGGTATCCAGCGTCACGCGCCCGAGCAGCGCGCCGAAGATCACCGCCGCGATCACCGGCGCCAGCTTGACCGAGCCGAGCACCATCACGTCGCCGAGCGCCGGAAGCGGGACGCCCGCGACGATGCCCATCACGACCGCCATCACCGGCACGGCCAGAATCGCCGGAACGATCCGCAGATACATCAGCGCCGCGAAGCCGAGGAAGACCAGCAGGATCAGGACCGCGGCGATCACGGCGTCACCAAGGTCTCGAAGGCCGGCAGCGTCTTGTTCGGCACGTACTGTTCGTAGATAGCGCGATTGATCGCATCCGCGCGCGCGATGTTCTGCTGCGCGGCGATATGGTAGCGCTCGAGGTTGCTCGCTAGATGCGACTCGCGATCCTCATATCGCCAGGCCGTTGCGTAGTGCGGCGCGAGCTCTTCGTAGTCGTCGCGCAATTCCCAGAACCAGTACTTGCACCAGTAGAGATCGCGAATCGTCGGCGAGTGCGGCTGACCTGCATGCGCGACCGCATCCGCATAGTAGTCGCGGGCCTCTTGGGCCGCCTGGAACTTCCGCGCGATCAGGTCGTATTTGCGCGCCGCCAGGAACATCACCGCGGCGGCATTCCGATGGAGCGGCGGCCGCGCGGCGAGCAGATGCTCTTGCACGCGCTCGGATTCGAGCCGAACCGCGTGCAGGTCGACACTCGCCATGCGCGCGGCGATGCTCGCTACGAACGGGTCGGCCCACATCAGATAGTCGGTCGAGTCGTAGCCCTTGCCGGGCGCCTCGAGCTTCGTGAGCGCATCCGAGAGCACGGCGACGTCCGAACCGTAACGCGCATCGTCGACGCCGAAGAACGCGTGCGGAAAATCTGTCTGAAAGCGGGTCGGCTCGACGGCTCCTGCCTCCCACGACGATGCGGCCGAGTAGAGCACCGGATACCAGGTCGCCTCGAAGAGCGACTCGCCGTCGTCGTGCCAGACGGTCTGGAAGAGGCCGAGGACGTGCGAAACTTTTCCCTGCGTGATGAACAGGTTCTCGTTGCGCAAGGCTACGGCCAGGTCCGGGAAGATCTCGTTCCAGTTGTTCGCGCCGGGCGAGACCATCTGATCGAAGCCGCCTTTCGCGATCAGATCGATCTGCGGCTGGAACGTCTTCTGGGCGCCGTAGTGCCAGTTCACGATCACGCTGTTCCTGGGGATCAGCTTCATGATACCGGGGTCGTTCTCGATGCCGTCGTCCCAGAGCATCGGCCGCGCCCCCGACGGTGCGATCAGCTTGGCCATCGCGACGATGTGGTCGGCGTAGGCCTGCGACTTGCCGCGCGCAACGACGTAGTCGGCCGTTCGCCCGAGGCCCAGCGTCGACGTCTCGTCGGAGCCGATGTGGAAGAACGGAGGATGCGGAACGGCGGCGAGCTCTTGCTTCACGAGTCGAGCGAGGTACTCGTTCGAACCCACCACGTTCGGAGAGAGCAGAAAACCATGCGGGAGCTCCGCGAGATCGGCATAGCGCTCGACCTTGAGCGTATTGTGCATGTGCGCGAACGACTGCTGCTCGGGAACGAACGCGACGTGAAAGCGCTTCGCGTAGAGCGCAAGCGCGTGCAACTGCGCGGGCGTGATGCCGTCGAGCGGCGCCGGCAGTGGATCGGTCGGGCTCAGAAACACATGCTCCATGTACGGCGAGTAGCCGTTCATCTTGAACGCGGCGATCGTGCGGATACGCTCTTCGAAATAGCGCATGGTCGGCAGCGGCCCGCGCGAGACATCGTCGGAGAGGATCCGCCACTTCAGCGCCGGCGCATCCGAGATCGTTCCGCACGGCAACGCCCAACCGGATTCGCTATGCGTCGGCAGTTGCGCGAGCGTCATCGCAGCGTAGAACGCGCCGTCCGCGTCGCCGGCTTTGATGCGGATCGCCGAACCGGCGAGATTCAAGAAGTACGCCTGCGAGGCGAGCTTCGCGTCGTGCGTCACCGTGATGTCCGGCGAGCGGCCGAGGACGACCGGCGGCAGGCCGAGCGCCCGCCAGCGTTCGTTCAGTTCGGCCAGAGCGGCCGGGTCAAAGCCCGCTCCGACACGCAACGAGCGGTCCATCCGAAACGGCTTGGCGCAGGTCGTCATCGAGACGGCGTTCGGGTGCGGGAGCACCTGAAGATCCTCCATCGCGCGGGCCGGAGCGGCGCCGAGCATCGGCACGCCGACCGCACACCCGAGTGCGATTATCTTCAAGAAGCGCATGGGCTCCGCGTTATCCGTGCCGCTTGGCCCATCCTACGCCCGCCTTCAGGTCCGGTTGGCTCAAGGTCAGCGGCCCGTCGACCAGAAAGCAGGCGCCATGAAGTCTCTCGCATTTGGCCTGGCGTGCCTGGTCGTTGCGACCGCGACCGTTCCGGTCGCCGCCGACGGCAACAAACAGGTCCAAAACCTCAAAGGCACGGTCTCATACCAGAAGCCGAACAAGACGGCCAAGCCGATCGCGAATCAGGCCTCGATCGTGCTCGCCGACAAGGACGTCACGGTCACCGGCCTCGACTCCGAGGCGGCCGTCACCCTGCCGGATTCGTCCCGTGTGCTGGTCGGCGCCGATGCAAAGGTGCAACTCGCATTCTTCAATCGGACCGACATCGCCAACGCGAAGTTCGTGATCTATCAGGGGCGCTTCCGGTTCACGGTCGAGCATCCGGCCGGCGCGAAGGCCAACTACACCTTCCAAACGCCGACCGGCAACGTGGCCGTTCGCGGAACCCAAGGCGACATCGGCGTCGCCGATGACGGGACGCTGAGCGGCAACGTCTACGAGTTGAGCAATCCGGATCTCCCGGTCATCGTGTCCACCAAGGACGGCCAGACATTCTCCCTCAACGTAGGCCAAGGCTTCGTCGGACGACTCGTCAACGGCGTTGTCCAAGGGAAGATCGACGACCTCAAACAGCAGGCCATCGACCAGTTCAGTCCCGACTTCGGCGTTCCGGATAATTGGGCGCAACTAAAGTCAGAGATCTGCGCGCGTCTCAACGCCCAAATGCCGTCGCAGACCGTCGGCATCGGTCCCTTCTCAAAGACGGTCGGCGGCGTCGCTCCGGGCTGCTAAGCGAACGCCCCGCCGCCGTGGCTCATGGCGGCGTCGCGGCGGTCGAAGGCCGCCGTGAGTTCGTCCAGGTAGCCGGCCACCTCGCCCGCGGCGATCGCGGGGGCTCGGTCGGCCAGGTCGAGCATCGTGCAATCGTTCGCAGCGATCGCCTCGAGATGCGACTGGTCCAGATTGGCGTATTCGAATGCGCGGAAGGCCATCTGGTTCATGAAGCCGGCCCGGATGATCAGGTTCTCGTATGCGTCCGAGCGCTCGGAGAAGAAGTCCGGGTGGTTGACATTGAGCCTTGCCAGTGCCTCGCCCAGGTACGAGCGGACCAACTCGTCGTCGTCCCGGCGGGCCTCCAGGTCGTCGTATCCGCGGAACTGCGGGATGCGGGCGGTAATGCTCTCGATCGCGTCCATGCGCGCCGACTACGACGCCCTAAGTAAGGAAGCCTCGAAGTGGCGCCGACTACTATAGAAGCAATGGGACTGTTTTTGCTCGCCCTTCTCCTCGGCGCGGCTGGGGTGCTGGCCGCGTGGCTGACCTCGCGCAAGCTCCTGGCCGAGCGGGGCGAGCTTCGGCGCGTCCGGGCGCTCTTCTCCCGCTACGTCCCGATCCAGGTGGTCGACGATTTGCTCGCGCGCAAGGACCCGCGGCTCTTCGAGGCCCGCGAGTACTACGCGACCATCGTCTCGTGCCGGATCCGCGGCTTCGCGCTGATCGCCGAGCGCGTCACCCCGGAAGAGACGCTCCGCTATCTCAACGAGTTCTACACGTTGGTCGGCGGCGCGGTCGAACGCCATCACGGGATGATCGAGTCGTTGCGCGGCGATACCGTCACCGCGATCTTCGGCGTGCTCGTCGAAGAACGGTTCCAAGAAGAACGCGCGCTTCGGGCGGCGCTCGACGCGATGCGTTTGAGCGACGCGATGGACGAACGCCGCCGCTCGCAGGGCCGCAAGTCGCTCGGCGTCAGCGTCGGCGTCAACTCCGGCAAAGTGATCGCTGGCGACACCGGCTATCAGCTCCGCCGCGATTTCGCGATCGTCGGCAATCCCGCGCACGTCGCGGAGCGCCTCCAACTCGCGGCCGACGAACTCAACGCGACCATCGTCGCATCCGCGACGACGTACGAAGCCGTCCGCGACCTCTTCGTCGGGATCCCGACCTCGTCGATTCCGCTGCGCGGGCTGAAGCGCTTGCAGAACGCCTACATCATCCGCGGCCTCGCCAAGCGCGCCGCCGAGGACGCCCTGCTCAAACTCCGCTCTAGAGAAGTTCTTCAAGCAGACCGTGATCCGTTTCGACGAGGTTCCCGAAGCCGCCGTGGCGCCGGTAGCCGCCGAGTACTTCTCGCCGGACGCCGTCGAGACGGAGCCAGGCGCGAGTCCGCGCGACCAGACCGAGTACACGAGCTTCTCCGCTTTCGACGACGATCGCCCGGCCATGCCCACGCCGCCAGCGCGCGCCGGAACCTACGAAGACGACGACGGCCCGCCGGTCCCGCTCCCGCCGTAGGAATTGTAACCTCATACCCAAACCGCCGGGAAATCTAACCGGGCTCCTGGCCCGTTGAAGGGCCGAGGGCACTGGACAGATGAGGCGAAACCCAACGGCGTGGAAGACGCCGAACGGCTTATGATCCTAGTACGCGCCAGGAATGCGGATGCATTCGAGGCGCTCTACGACGGCTATCATCGACTCGTGTACGGTGTCGCCCTCAGGATTCTCGGCGACGTTCCGGCCGCCGAAGACATCACGCAAGCGGTATTTCTGAAATTGTGGACCTCGCCCGATTCTTTTCGGTCAGGGAACTTCCCGGCATGGCTCGCCCGGGTCGCGCGCAATCGCGCCCTCGACATGCTCCGTAGCAAGGCGTTCCGCTCGGAGTCGGAACTCCCCGAAGCGGCTCCTGAGGTCGACTCCCTCGAAGACATCGCCTTCGCCCATCTCGATGCGGCTAAGGTCCGCGGTGCACTCGCGCTCCTTCCGCAAGAGCAACGCGAGCCGATCGAACTCGGCTTCTTCGGCGGCGTGACGCACGACGAGATCGCGCGCCGGAGCGGTATCCCGCTCGGCACGATCAAGACGCGAATACGATCCGGCCTCCGAAAACTTCGCGACGCACTCGACCTGGCGGTGACGGCATGAGCGCCCAAGATTCGCACGAAGCCATGCTCGACGACGTCGCCGTCTACGCCCTCGGCGCGATGTCGCCGGACGGCGCGAAGCGCGTCCGCGATCACATCGCGACCTGCGCGGAGTGCCGGGCCGAATACGCAGCCCTTCGTCCGGCGGCGGGTGCGCTCGCCTACTCGGTCGAGGCCTGCGAGACCGGCGAGAACGGGCCGCACGTGAGCGCGCTGCTCAAGCCGCGCATCATGCGTCAGGTCCGTAGCAGCATCGCGGTAGCACCCGCGCGGCAAGAGCGCGCTCGACCCGGATTCGTGTGGCCGGCCTACTTGGTCGCGGCCGCCTGCATCGCGATCGCCTTGTTCTCGACGATCTCCAACATTTCGATCAACGGTCAGCTCAAGATAGCGCAGACCGAACTCGACGGGATCAAAGTCGCTTCGGCGGAGAACGCGCGCACGTTGGATTCGGCGCGCACGACGATCGCCGACTTGACGAGCGCCGACGCCAAACGTTATCCGACGCCGCAGGGCGCGATTGTCGCGCGCGGCGGCAAGATCTATCTCGCCATGCACGACATGCCGACGCCGCCGAAGGGGCACGTCTATCAAGCCTGGACGCTGCCGAAGGGATCGAAGACGATGGCGCCCTCCGTCACGTTCGTGCCGGATCCGCACGGCGGTGCCGTGCTCGCACTCCCACAGGATGCGCGCCTCACGAGCGCGGTCGCGATCAGCGTCGAGCCCGACGGCGGAAGCAAGGCGCCGACCACGAAACCGATCGCCGTCGTCACTCTGAACTGAGCAGATGCGGGTCGAGCGCCTAGGCGATAAACACCGGCGCGCGGCCGTCGCATTTCTCGAACGTAAGCCGTACGAGAACGTCTTCCTCATCCACGCATCGCTCTACGCGAGCCCCGCGATCCGCACGTCGTTGCACGTCGCGCTCGATGACGTCGGCGAGATCGCGGGCGTCGCGTTTTTCGGCCGCCAGGTCGTCCCGGCTGCGAACGACGACGCCCTAAAGGCCTTTGTCGATCTGGGCGTCACGCACAAGCGCGAACGGATGATCGTCGGTCCGCTCGAGCAGGTCGCGCATTACTGGGAGTTGGTCGGTCCGCGCCACACCAAGCCGAGCGCGATTCGCCAACGACAGCCCTTGCTCGCGGTGACGCCCGGATCGCTTCGCGGCGAGAACAATATGGTCCACGTGCGCCTCGCACGCGCCGGCGACTGCGACGAGATCACCGGGAACGCCGCGCAGATGATCGAGGGCGAACTCGGCTACGATCCCCGAGACCGTTCGCCTGGCGACTTCGAGGCCGGCGTCGCGCAGATGATCGAGCGCGAACTCTGGTGGGTCGGCGAGGACGCCGCCGGACTCTGCTTCCAGCTCAACGTCGGGCCGTACAGCGATCAGACCACGCAACTCCAAGGCATCTTCACTTCGCCCACGCGGCGCGGCCACGGACTCGCGACGGCGTCGCTGGCCGGCATCTGCCGGCGACTGCTCGAGGAGTCGCCGTCGCTCTCGCTCTTCGTGAACGATTTCAACACGGCAGCCCTGCAGCTATACGGACGCACCGGCTTCGAAGAAGTCGGCGCGTTTCGTTCGATCCTGTTCTAGGCGTGGACTAGTGCTGATGATCACCGTGGTGGGTGACGGCGTCGCCGACCTTGTGCGCCTCAGCTTCGACCGCGAGTTCGCCACGCGTGACCATCGCGATGATCCAGCGGACCGTGGCGATCACACCGATGACGGCGAAGAGGAAGACGAAGAAAAACACCCATGCGGCCGACTCCGCGAGATGAACCATCGATTGTTCCACGAGAGGCTCCTTTGGAGACGGTTACCAGAGGGCGCCGTCGGCCACGAGGATGTAGACGATCGGCCCAACGCCCCAGACGATACTCACGATAAACCAGATAACCTTCTTGCCGGACGTCATATCTTGACGGGTGATCAGGCTGATCCACATGAGCACCATCGCGACCGGATGCAGGAAGATCGAGAGCAGAATTTCGAGGAGCAGTTTCATCTTACGACAATACTACCATACATGACCGATGCACAGCGACTGGCCGGCGCGCTCAACGCCATCGTCAAGGACCCCCAGTTCTCGTACGTCAAGGCTCGCGCCGCGGCGCGCACCGACGGGGGCGTGAACTGGCCGGCGACCAAGGCCCACAACGAGGACTTCAACCCCGACGTCGACGGTTGCGAGTCGTTCGTGATGAACGACGGCACCCACTGCGATTGGCATCCCGGCCAGGTCAAGTACCGCGCGACGTAGCACACCGGGCCTCTCCTAGCCTCCGACGACGACGGAGAGCATCGATAGCGAGCCGCCTTCGATGCCGTCGATCGGGAACGTCACCGCGTCGCCGTCGCACTGTTGTGCCACGACGTAGAGGAGCGGCAGGTAGTGCTCCGGCGTCGGGATCGAGAGGAGCGCATCGCGTCCGAGAGATTGGTACGCGATCAATGGCGCGTGATCGCGCGCGAGCAAGAGCTCCTTCGTGCGGGCTTCGAAGCGCGCGGCCCAGTCACGTTGCTCCGCCTGCTCTCCCCAGGCGTATTCGTGCAGGTTGTGGACCACGTTGCCGCTGCCGACGATCATCACGTCCTCGTCGCGGAGCGGCGTCAATCGCTTCGCGAGATCGTAGTGGAACTGGGTCGGTTGCCGTTCGTCGATGCTCAGC
>JALYSX010000264.1 GCA_030854585.1 Vulcanimicrobiota bacterium | reverse complement strand
GCGTACGTCCGCCGACCTTGCCCTTGGTGGACTCGCGCTGGGTGCGCTCCGAGGTCGCGCGCGGGAGCATCGAGTACTCGGCCGTCACCCAGCCGGTCCCGCGCCCACGCATCCAGGGCGGTACCTTCTCTTCGAGCGTCGCGGCACAGAGCACGCGCGTATCGCCGACCGCGATCAGCGCGCTACCCTCCGCATATTTCAAGACGCTGGCCTCGATCGAGACCGGCCGCAGCTCGCCCGCATTTCTCCCGTCGCTACGGATCATTTCAGAACCACCTATTCGACCGTGACGGTTTTTGCGAGATTTCTTGGTTGGTCGACGTCTTTGCCTTCGATGTCCGCGATGTGGTAGGCCAGAAGCTGGAGCGGGATCACGTTCACGATCGGCGAGAGCAACTCGTCGACCTTCGGAACCCAGAAGACGTGATCGGCGATCGCCTTGGCTTCTTCATCACCGTGATTAGCGACGACGATGATCGGAGCTTCGCGGGCCTTCGACTCCGAGAGATTCGAGAGGATCTTGTCGCGGACGCGGCCTTCGGTCATGATCCCGACGACCGGAACGGTCGAGTCGAGCAGCGCGATCGGGCCGTGCTTCATCTCGCCGGCGGCGTAGCCCTCGGCGTGGATGTAGGAGATCTCTTTGAGCTTGAGCGCTCCTTCGAGGGCGGTCGGGAAGTTGATGTAGCGTCCGAGGAAGAGCACGCTGTGCGCCTTGCGGAAGAGCTTCGCGACTTTGCGGATCTCGTCGGACGTGTTGAGCACGACGTCGGCTGCGGCCGGTAGCAGCTTGAAGTCTTCGGCGATCTTGCGCAGACGTTCGACCGGGGTCGTGCCGCGGATGCGCGCGAGGTAGAGCGCGAAGAGCGTGATGGCGGTGACCTGCGAGATGTACGTCTTGGTCGCCGCGACGCCGATCTCGGGGCCGCCGCGCGTGAAGAGCGTGCCGTCTGCGACGCGCGTCAGGTGCGAGCCGAGCACGTTGCAGATGCCGAGCACGGTCGAACCGGCCAGCTTCGCGATCTTGACCGCTTCCATCGTGTCGGCGGTCTCGCCCGATTGCGACATGGCGATCGTGAGGGTGGTCGCGTCTATCACCGGATCGCCGTAGCGGAACTCGCTCGCGAGTTCCATCTCGACCGGCAGCTTCACGAGCGAACGGAGCAGGTACATCCCGACCATGCCGGCGTGGTAGGCTGTGCCGCAGCCGGTGATCGCGATCTTGGAGATATGGCGGAGCTGCTCTTCGGTGATGTTGCCGATCTCGCCGGCGAGCTGTACGTCGTTGGAATCGTCCACGCGACCGGCCAGCGTCTCTTTGACGACCGTCGGTTGTTCGAACGTCTCCTTGAGCATGAAGTGCTTGTAGCCGCCCTTTTCCGCGGAGGTCGCATCCCAACTGATGTGCTGGACGGCGCGCTTGATCGGATTGCCGGCGTAGTCGGTCAGGCTGTAACCGTCGCGGCCGACGACGACCATCTCGCCTTCTTGCAAGATCACCTGGTTGCGCGTGTATTGCAGAATGGCTGGCGTGTCCGAAGAGACGAACATCTCGCCCTCGCCGATGCCGACGATCAACGGCGAAGCGCCGTTCCGAGCGAAGACGATGTGTTCGGGGTCTTCCGACGAGATCACGCCGAGCGCGTAGGCGCCGACGACTTCCTTGAGGGTTTCGCGGATCGCTGCCACCAGGTCGCCCGGATGGTCGGCATAGTGGACTTCGATCAGGTGGGCCAGGACTTCGGTATCGGTCTCGCTCTTGAACGTATGACCGCCCGCGATCAGTTTGGCGCGCAGGGGCGCATAGTTCTCGATGATGCCGTTGTGGATGACCGCGATCTTCTCGCCGCAGTCCATGTGCGGATGCGCGTTCGCATCGCTCGGCCGCCCGTGGGTCGCCCAGCGGGTGTGGCCGACGCCGACCTTGCCGGCCAGCGACTCGCCGTTACGCAGACGCTCGGCGAGGCGGGCGAGCTTGCCTTCGGCTTTCGAACCGGTCAGGGCACCGTCGGCGTCGATGACGGCGATACCCGCCGAATCGTACCCGCGATACTCGAGTCGCCCGAGCGAGTCGAGGATGATCGGAACGCTATCGCGTTCCCCGATGTATCCGATAATACCGCACATGCCGGGTCTGGTTCTCCGCTACTTGATGCCTTCTTTGGTCCGCGTATAATGGATCAGGCCTTCGGCGATCTCATCGAGCGCGATCGAGACGGGCTTGTTCGGGTTTATGTCGGCCTTGTCGACGAGCGGCTCGCTCGTGTAGAACTCGCGGCGTTCTGCTGCCGGTTGTTGTTGGGTACGCACCCAGTTGTTCAATTGGCGAGCGCGCTTGGTCGCGATATTGACGAGGCTGAACTTGGAGTCCGTGTGCTCCAGGAGGCGCTCGAGGTCGCCGAATGCTACTTTTTTGCTCATATTACGAATGTTCTACCTTGTGAAGTGTTTCGTCGCCGTAGCGATGGATGCGGAACCGCTCCGCGTGCAGGATGGCTTCGAGGTCGCGGACGGCTTCTTCCGACCGCTGCTGTTCGTTGATCACGATGTAGTCGAAGCTCCGGATGTACTGGACTTCGTTGTGCGCGATCTCGAGGCGCCGAGCGATCTCTTCGTTCGTCTCGGTACGTCGGGCCAGCAGCCGTTCGCGCAAGTGCGAGAACTTGTCCGGCAGCAGAAAGATCAGCACCGCGTCGTTGAAGGCCTGCTTGATGGCGAGCGCCCCGTTGACTTCCGGCTTCATCATGAGATCGTAGCCTTCGGCTAGCGTTCTCTCGACGTAGTCGCGGGGCGTTCCGTAGAGGTGCGTGTTATATTCACGCCATTCGAGGAATCCCGACTCTTCGCGGCGCCGTTCGAACTCGGTTCGGCTGACGAAGAAATAGTGCTCGCCTTCCTTCTCGCCCGGACGCGGATCGCGCGTCGTAGCCGAGACGGAATAACGCAGACGCGGCATACGCGCGCGAAGCGCGTCTACCAGCGTGTCTTTCCCGGCTCCCGACGGGCCGGACACGACAAAGAGTAAACCCGGTCCGTGAACCACCGATGCTCCTGATTTGGGTGAAGGGGCTCCGTTCCGGCCCGAAGAGTCCTAAACCTGGCAAATCACCGAACGCATCGCGGCCACGACCGCTTTATCAGGCGCGACGCCCTTGGGCCGGGTGTAGCTGGCGGTCGTCGCAGTGCCGTCCAGGACCGTGAATCCGATCATCAGGGTCGAGGGCGGCGTCGTCTTGGGAAGCGCGTAGATCATCAGGCCGCCCAGACCCGGGCAGCCGGGGAAGGGCAGGCTGGAGACGAGTCTGGCCCCGGGATGGCCGAATACGGTATCGATCGTCGCCTGGGAGGCAAAAGCCTTGAGATCGCCGTCGAACGGCTTTTTGGCGGTCAGATAGGCCTGTCCGACGGGAACGTGGACGGCCGGAGCGGAGCAGGCGGCCAACATGGACCAGGACGCGATGACGGCCGCGCGAACGGCGGTGCGGATGCTCATACGAGCGCTTCTTCCATGTTGACCGACTGGCTCCTGATTCGTCGCGCCGCCGCCGAGCTACAGGCCCGGTTTACCGGCGCGCGCGCTCGCGATGTCGGTCGCCTGCCCGA
>JALYSX010000196.1 GCA_030854585.1 Vulcanimicrobiota bacterium | reverse complement strand
ATAGATCAGGACGAAATAGGTGGACCCGACTTCGCCACGAGCGTGGGTCAGGCGCGCGTTGATCTCCGAAAGACCGGCGCCGATCCCCAGCCCCTGGCCCAACCCATCGACGATCGCAGCGGCGAAGAGCAGCCATTCCGCGTGCAGGACGAGTCCCAGCGCGAGGATGCCGATACCGGCGAGCAAGAGCAGCGTTCCGACGATAAGAGCGCGGTGACGATCGAAGCGTGGGACGACGATCTGCCCGAGCGCAGTCATGCCCATCAACGCGAAAACGAGCAGGCCGGCATGTGCGAGATCGTGCTCTCCGAGCACGCGGGCGAGGAATGACGGCGCAACCGCACTCATCACGCCGGCAACCGCGAAGCTGCAGATCCCGGCGATGGCCGCCCGGATGAAGACGGCGCGCACTTCTTGCGGCACGCGCAACGGTTGTAGGCGCAGCCGGAACGTAGCGGTCGCGTCGACGGTCTCCGGCGCGAGCGCAAGTGCGCCGATCGCGAGTAGCACGAAGGCGCCGTCGACCACGAACGAGAGTTGCAACGGCCACGGCGCATACTGCGCGAGCAGCCCGGAGAGCAACGTCCCAAGGCCGAGACCGCCGACGTTGGCGGCGACCGCGATCGTGGCGGCGCGGACGCGCTGGGTCGCCGGCGCGAGTTCGACCAAATAAGCCGTGCCGCATCCGGTAAAGATGCCGGCCGAGAGCCCCGAGAGGATCCGCCCGAGGAAGATCACCGACAGATTGTCGGCCAGGACGAAGGCGATCGCACTCCCGAGCGAGAGCAGCAACGCCATGCGCAATACGCGCTTACGCCCGATCGCGTCGGAGAGGTGTCCGAAGGCCATCAGCCCGAGGATCACCCCGATCGCATAGATCGCGAAGACGACGGTGATCACGAGCGGATCCAGCCCGAAGGCACGCTGATAGAGCGGGTAGAGCGGCGTGGGCAACGTCGTGCCCATCATGTTCACCGAGAAGGCGAACGCAACGAACCAGAAGACGCGAGGCATCGCCGCCGGATTCGAGCGCAAGAAACGGGCGGCCTCTCGCGCTAAGATGCGATAACGACCGCCCGACCTGCGAGCCTACGGGATGAACTTGCCCATCGCGTTCGTCGCGAAATCCCCGTACCAGAGATTCCCATCAGGTCCGAGCACGATCGGGTTGGGAGTCATCCCTGCGCCGAGCGGATACTCGGTAATCGTCCCCGGCGGCGCCGTTAACCAGAGCGCGCCGTCGGGAGCCGCGACGATCCCCTCGGGGAAGGCCGCGGGCGGTCGGAATCGGATACTCCACGAAGTCCCGGCGGAGACGCCCGGCGGGGGCCCGGTGCGGACAGGATACCGGCGTTCTGCGAACTGCAACTGGCGAGCAGGACGGCGAGCCTCGCGGCCCCGATCAACGTGATTCTCATGGATAGGACCTCCGGATTCTAGTACGATCCCATCCTGTCGAAACTTCCTCCAAAAACCGTCCATCCACCGCAAGAGCCGGGTATCCGTCCGGCACGATGGACATGAGCGTAGCCGTCTGGACCCCTTGTCGCTAGGGACCCGACGAAAACCGTCGCACCCGGTGTTCCGACGGCCTGCCGGTACCAGTTGCGTTTCGCGTAGTCTCCGGTTTTATCCGATCTGTCGTTCGTCTCTACGATCTCGAGGATATGGCCCGGAAGATAATGATCGGAGCGGGTAGGTATGCTCGGCGTCTCGATCCCGTCTCGCAACTGGCCGTGGTCGTACATGCTGAACAGGAACGTCTTCCATCAAATGCGTACGGGGCGTAGAACGCGCCGAGTCCGTACACCATATCGTTGCGGCGCGAGCGATAGAGACCTAATACGAGGCGGCGCTCCAAGGGCCGGTCCGCGCGTCGGGGCGCGAACATCTCGGCGCCGGCCGCCGCCAGCTGGATCGCGTCGGCGAAATAGGCGTCGATACTTTGCTCGATCCGCTGTAAGCGGAGAAGCTGCGATGATTCGAAGGAACGCTCGTTTGGGCTATTCGCGACCGCGCGTTCGCCGCGATAAGCCACGTCACCGCGCGGGCCGCAGCGAACAGGACGATCAGCCAATACCAAGGCCGCCGATAGCGCGTCACGTTGACATCTCCAGTCTCAAGCGCCATGGCCGACGAGCTTTCGCGTTCGGCGTCCGCCGACCTAGGCTGGTCTGGTGGGGGCGGCGCCCGAGGGGTCAGCCGTGAAATCCGTGGCCGGCGCGAGGACGGCGTACCGTGCTACCAGAGGATGTCGGAGTCGTGCCAGATGCGCTAAGCACAGGCCCTTCTTCGCGCTATCGGACCTCGGCGGCGAGCATTCCGTAAGGAATCAAGTTCTCGTAGGTTCCGTCTTCGTTGCGGTAGCCGTCACGATAGCAGCCTTCGGGCTTGAACCCGAGGCGTTCGTAGAGAGCGCGCGCGCCGGCGTTGCGCTCCACGACTTCGAGAAAGATGCGATGCGCGCCGTGCGCGAAAGCGCGATCGATCGCGTGGCGCATCGCGAATGCGCCGATGCCTTGGCGCGGAAAGCGCACGACGATGACGCGGATGTCCCAAAGCCACGAGTCCGTTCCGATCAGCATGTGGCCTACGATCTCGTCGTCGCGTAAGATCACCCACGATTCGCGGTCTGGCTCATCGATCACCGAACGGACGTCGTCCTCGCTCGGCGCGTGGACGAAGTCGCGTGCGTGCGTGAGAGTAAAGAGCGCCGCGAGCGCCGCGCCGTCTTCGGCAACCGCGAGCCGCGCTTCGAGACGCTCGGTTCCCTCGCTCCTCAGCATGACACCTTTCGAACCATCGCGATGCACGGTGCTACGGAGATAGTTCCGGAACGGCATCGCCGTCCAGAAAGACGTGCAGTTGCTTCGGCTCGAATTGGAGACCACTCCAGAAG
>JALYSX010000182.1 GCA_030854585.1 Vulcanimicrobiota bacterium | reverse complement strand
GGCGGTGACTCCGGCGCCGGCTGGACTAGCGATGCCGGCCAGTCCGGCGGCGGCGGCGGCTCCGATTGGGGCGGCGGCGGCTGGGGCGGCGGCGGTGATTCCGGCGGCGGAGGAGGCGACTTCGGCGGTGGTGGCGGCGGCGACTCCGGTGGCGGAGGCGGCGGCTGGTAGAAAGCGACGGAGGCAACGCGCCTCCGTTTTCCTTTCGGCGTCGGTGACGCTCGGTCGTTGCGAGCGTTTGTATTCCAGATAGAACACGAGTTGCTGCGCCTGCGAGCCACCGTAGTAGCGCTCGTAGATTCGCAACGCCAAGTCCATTCCCGACGTGAGGCCGCCGTCATCGAAGAGCTGCTGTTGGAACTCTGGATGACGATCGTGCTTACCGCATTCGCGGCCGGCGACGCTTTCGAGGGCCTCGGCTTCACAATCTAGTATCCAGCGGGCATGAAGCGTTGGTTCTCGTTCGCTCTGGCCGTCGCCCTGATCGGCGCGACGCCGGCCGTCAACCCGGCCCTCTTCTCCGATCTCCACTGGCGTATGGTCGGCCCCTTCCGCGGAGGTCGCGCGCTCGCGGTCAGCGGCGTGCCGGGCGAGCCGAATCACTTCTACTTCGGGTCGGTCAACGGCGGCGTCTGGGAATCGACCAACGCCGGCCGGACCTGGAACCCGATCTTCGACGGGCAGCCGATCGGTTCGATCGGTGCGCTTGCGGTGGCGCCGAGCGATCCGCGGGTCATCTATGTCGGGAGCGGCGAAGCCGACATGCGCTCCGACGTCGCGACTGGCATCGGCATGTTCGTCTCGCGCGATGGGGGCCACACCTGGAAGCGCAGCGGCCTGACCGATACGGAGGCGATCGGCAAGATCGTCGTCGATCCACGAAACGCCGACGTCGCCTACGTCGCCGCGCTCGGGCATCAGTACGGCCCGAACGCGGAGCGCGGCGTCTTCAAGACGACCGACGGCGGCGCGAGCTGGAGCAAAGTACTCTTCAAGGACCTCGACACCGGCGCGATCGATCTCGCGATGGATCCGAGCGATCCCAAGACGGTCTTCGCGTCGCTCTGGCAGACGCGCCGGCCGCCTTGGAACGTCTATCCGCCGAGCAACGGCCCCGGCAGCGGTATCTACGTCACGCACGACGCCGGCGCGAGCTGGTCGCATCTCACGAGCGGTCTGCCTGCGAACGTCGGGCACGTCGGTTTGACGATCTCGGCGGCGAATCCGAAACGCATCTACGCGATGGTCGACACCGGCGCCGACGAGAATGCGGGCGGTATGTATCGCTCCGATGACGGCGGCGCGAGTTGGCAGTTCCAAGACGGCAAGCATGCGCAGGTGCGCATCTGGAAGCGCGGCTGGTATTTCGGCGGCATCACCGCCGACCCGAACGACGCGAACGTCGTCTACGCGATGAACACCTCGACGTATCGCTCGACCGACGCGGGCAAGACGTTCGTCCCGATCAAGGGCTCGCCGGGCGGCGATGACTACCATACGCTCTGGATCGATCCGACCGATTCGCACCGGATGGTGCTTGGAGGCGATCAGGGCGTGACCGTCTCGATCGATAACGCGAAGACGTGGAGCAGTTGGTTGAACCAGCCGACCGCGCAGTTCTATCACATCGCGCTCGACGACCACTTCCCATATCGGCTCTACGGTGCCCAGCAAGACTCGGGCGCGATCGAGATCCCGAGCCGGAGCAAACACACCGGCATCGGACAGTTCGACTGGCAGCCGGTCGACGTCGGCGGCGAGAGCGGTAGCATCGCACCGGATCCGGCGGTCGAAGGTCGTGCCTTCGGCAGCAACGGATTGGATGAAACTCTCGACGACGGCGCGGAGCGCACGGTCGATCCGACGCTCGGCTATCCCGAGACGATCTGGCGTAGCACCTGGACGCTCCCGATCGTCTGGTCCCCGGCCGATCCGCACACCCTCTACGAATCCCATCAGCAGATCTTCCGCTCGCGAGATCGAGGACGGAGTTGGCAGACGATCAGCCCCGACCTCACACGCACGAACGCCGGCGTCCCGCCGAATCTCGACGCGAGTACGGCGGCCGACAATCTCGGGCTCGTTCGCCGCGGCGTCGTCTATGCGATCGCGCCGTCGCCGCGCGACGCGCGCCTGATCTGGGCCGGCACCGACGACGGTCTGATCTGGAAGACCCGCGACGGTGGAGCGAATTGGAGCAACGTCACTCCCGTCGGTCTGACCGCGTGGAGCAAGGTCGGCATCATCGAGGCCTCGCACGCCGATGCGAACGTCGCGTATGCGGCGGTCGATCGCCACCGCCTGGACGATTTCACGCCGTACATCTATCGAACGCGCGATGGCGGCGCGCATTGGACCCACATCACCGACGGCATTCCCGCCGGCCTCGCCGTCAACGTCGTGCGCGAGGATCCGAAGAATGCGTCGCTGCTCTATGCGGGCACCGAGCGCGGCGTGTTCGTCTCGTTCGATGCCGGCGATCGATGGCAATCGCTCCAGCTCGATCTGCCGGTCACCTCGGTTCGCGACATCGCGATCAAGAACGGCGACGTCGCGATCGCGACCCACGGACGTGGCTTCTATATCTTGGACGAAGGCGCGACTTTGCTCCGCCAAGCGCGCGCCACATCGGGCGCGATGCAGCTGTTCGTTCCGGCACCCGCGTACCGCGTGCGTCAGGGAAGCGATCAGGGCACGCCGATCCAACCCGACGAACCGGTCGCCACAAATCCACGCAACGGCGTCTACGTCGACTACTACCTGCACGAGGCGACACGGACACCGGTCGTTCTGACGATCCTCGACGCGAGCGGCGCAGTCGTGCGCATGTGGTCGAGCGCCGACCAGGTGAAGACGCCGAACTACGAGCGCCTCGACATTCCCGCGCGTTGGGTTTCGGCTCCGCCGCTTCCATCGGCGAGTCCGGGTGCACATCGGTGGATCTGGTCGTTCGACAGTGCCGGTGGTCCGATGGTGCCGCCCGGCCGCTATCGCGTGAGCCTCCGCGCGGACGGCGTGACGCAGACGGCGCCGGTGACGATCGTGCGCGACCCGCGCCTGAACGCAAGCGACGCCGACCTGCGCGCGCAGTACGCGCTCGCAAACGCGATTCTCGCCAAGGAGCAGATCGTCGATGCAGCGCTCAAGCGCGCGCAAGCCGGTCACGCGGACGCGATCGTCGGCGCGGGCGCGCCCGACAATCCGGACGACTCCGAAGGCAAGCCCCTGCAGAATCTGCAGGGACTCACGTACCTCGCGGGTGCCTACGCGAATCTCGAAGGCGCTGTCGCAAGTTCCGACGCAGCCCCGACGCGCGACATGCGCCTCGGCTTCGCCAAACTCAACGCGACGCTTACGGCGACGCTGGCGCGGCTCCGGTAGCCGCCGCCGTAGCGGCGACGAAGGCAGCGTCGAGTTGAGTCAACGCCGCGTCGCCCGACTTCGGATCGAGCGTCGCGGGGAGCGTCGGGAGAACGCTCGACGTGTAGCCGTTCAAATCGTAGAGCAAAGAACGTTGCCACGTCGGCGCGTTCGGGTTGAAGAACGCCGCTTCGCTTAGACGGAGGCGGCCCGCGAGAACGCCGGTATCGCCCCCGCTCGCAACGGCCGCGTCGGCCGCCGTATCGAGCGCCGACGCCGCCACGACGTAGCCGTCCGCATCGAGTCGCAACTTCGCGACGACCGTGCCCCGCCGGTCCGCATTGCCGGTCTCGACTGCAAACGCCGCGATCCGGTCGCGTAGCGCGGTTGCGACGTCGTTCAACCGAAGGTCCGGATAGGTCGCGTCCGCCAAGCGCATCACGAGCAACGAGGTGAAATGCGTCGCGGCGACCGAGCGATGCATGCCGGGGTCGAAGATGCGCAACGATGCGACCGAGTCGTACGCCGTGTGGTACGAGCCGAACGGACCGCCGAAGCCGCCACCGGCGGCCGGCAGTCCCTCATGATAGACGAACGCCTCGTGATCACTGCCACCGCCGACCGGGTCCACCGCGAGCTTGGGATCTTGGGCGCCCCAATACGCCGCGATCGTGCGGCCGTCCGGTGCGTGCGCGACGCTGCTGACGTCGCGGATCACGGCCGCCAGATCCGGTGTCGCATACGCGCCGAAGGTCGGTCCGAACGCGACTTCGTCGGTGTTGACATAGGCGACCAGGTTCTTCCGCAAGTCGGCGGCGTGCTGTTCCACCCAGGTCGCGCTGCCGAAGAGATTGAGCTCTTCGCCGTCCCACGAACCGAGTTGAATCGTGCGCTCCGGTATCCAGCCACGCGCGTGCAACGTGCCGAGCGCGCGCCCGAGCTGGATCAGGTCGACGGTTCCCGAGATCGGATCGACCGCGCCGTACGTCCACGCGTCTCGATGACCCCCGGCCATCACGAGTTGCGAACTCTTGCCCTTGAGCGTCGCGATCACGTCCCAGATCGGTCCGAGGAACCGCTTCGACTTCAATACGAAGTGCGCGCGGGTCGTCGCGTCGCCGAGGTGGACCGGCATACCGAAGCCCGGATGCCACTCCGTCGGCGCGGACGGTCCGGCGATCGCGGCGAGCAACTCGTGGGCGACGTCGCTCGTGATCGGCATCTCGGGAATCGACGGAAGCACGATCGACGAGAACGGCTTGTGCTTGGCGCCGGGAACCGGGATCCCGATCGCGGTCGGATCGCCGGGGTCGTTGGTGAATAACATCGTATTGCGAACGGCACCGCCGGTCGGGCGGTACGGCCCCTTCGGATACGGATCGCCACTCCAATACCCGCCGCTCATCGGATCTTGGAAGACCAGCACTGCACGCGCGCCGTGCTTCGCACCTTCAAACGCCTTACCGGTCAGCGAACCTCCTCCGCCGCCGCGCGCGACCAGGATCGCGCCGCGCACATCCACGTGCATCACGGCGAGCTTCGCGAAGTCGTCGGGCCGTGCGTGGTTGACGTAGATGACCGGGCCAGTTACATCTCCATCGTTGCTGTATCCGCTATACGGAATCCCGATCGCGGCGTGATTCTGCGAGTACGGGTCGCCGGCGACGCCGGGCTCGTGGAGTTCGAGCGAGCGCGGGTGCGCGCCTAGCAACGTGATCGCCTGCAGCGTCGGGTATGCGATCGGCACGACGTAGGTCACCAGCTTTGCATCCCAACCGGCGCGAGCGAGTTGGTCGCGCACGTAGAGCGCAGAGCGCAGATCGCCGGGCTGGCCCATGCGATGCACGTACGAAGCGAGCCCCATCTCGTCGCGCATCGCCTGTGCGGCGGTCGGCGCCGCATCCACCGCGCGTTCGTTCGCGAACTCGATGGAGGCTTGCGCCGACGTGTAGCCGCGCATGGACGGCGCATCGGCGCCGACGCGCACCGTGCTCGAAAGGAACAGGGCACCGATCAGCGCCCCGGACAGAATCGTTCGGATCGTCATGCGAGCCTCTTAGATGATGAAGGCGTCCGCGCCTATCGGGGCGTCTTCCGGGGTCTGCATCGTCTCTTCGGCACCGATCTCGTTCGGGACGAACATGGCGGTGGTATGGCCGAGCGGACAACGCAGTTCGACCGTCATCTCTTCGGGCACGGCGTTGGTTTCGAAGCCGAGCGGCTCGTCGTTCTCGGCGACGATGAACGATCGCGCGCCCGCGACCGCGAGCGGCGCGCCACAAGCCTCACAGGCGAGATCACGCAGATGCACGAGTGCGAGGTAGATCACCAGCCGTACAACTGCCGCTTGAGTTGGCCGACGGCGTTCTCGATCGTCTCGAGGTACGGACGCATCGAGCCCTTGATCCGGTCGAGCCGCTCGATTCCGGTCGGAGTGATCGAGTAGATCCGGCGCGAGCGCTTGGTCGGGTGATCCCACGACGCGGTCAGGAAACCGCGCTCTTCGAGCCGGCGCAGCAACGGATAGATCTTGTTGGTGTTGACCGCGATCAGATCGCCGCAGATCTCGTCGACGCGTTGCATAAGACCGTAGCCGTGATCCGGCTGCTCTTTGACCAGATGGAGAACGAGCGCCGGGAAGACCGTCTTACTCTTGATCGGCCCCTTGAGGACGTCGTCGACCCGGTGTTGGTGCGCGGCGTTCATCCCCCCAGGCTTCGGCTTATTATTAAAATCGCCTAGTACTCGGTTAGACGTACGGCCGGGCGTGCAAGTCGACCGTATAAGCCGCTACGATCCGGTCGCGGTAGCGCTCCTCGACGACCCGGCGCTTGATCTTGAACGAGGGCGAGAGTTCGCCGGACTCGACCGAGAACTCATGCGGGATGACCAAGACCCGGCGGATCTGCTCGTAGGAGCCGAGATCGGCCGTCTCTTTGACCACCTGAGCGGTGATGAAAGCGCGCACGTCCTCGCGACCCGCCCAGTCCTCCGGCGCCCCGGTCGCGAGATCCAGGTCGGTCTTGAGCAGGTCCCAGTTC
>JALYSX010000175.1 GCA_030854585.1 Vulcanimicrobiota bacterium | reverse complement strand
CTCGGCCGACGCGACCGTTGCGAACGGTCATATCCTCGCGGCGGGCGCGCTCGGCGCCGGCACGATCGCGCTGGTCGGCACCGGACTGCACGGCGACGGCCTGCGCGGACTCGGGCTGCCGTTGCAGAGCGGCGAGGTCGCCGTCGCGGGGCGCATCGGCACCGGGCGCGCATCGCAGCCATCCTTCGACGGTGGCGTGAGCGTCAAGGACGGGCGCGCGCAAGGCTATCCGGTCAGCGGGAGTGCAACGCTTGCCTTGCACGACGGCAGCTTGCAGATCAGCAATGGGGTCGGCTCGCTCGGGGGTGCGATCGGCCTGATCGGCGGAACGATCGGTGCGCTCTCGTCGCACGCGCCGACCTATGCGGTCCGCGCCGACGTACCCGCGGCGGACGTCGCTGGCGCGTTGCGCACGCTCCATCTCCCGGGCTACGAGACGACTGGCGTGTTCAACGCGATGCTGGCGATCGGCGGACGCGGCGCGGCACCGAACGTCTCCGGACCGGTCGCCGTGCCGGGCGGCACCGTCAACGGCCTGCCGTTCCTCGATGCATCCGCGCGCCTGGACGCGGATCCGAGCGGTCTCTCGGCGCGCTACGGCGGCGCGCTGGTCGGGTCGACGGACCTCCGCTTCTCGGCGATCGCGCGCAAGAACGAAACCGCGATCAGCGTGCGCGCGCCGCACGCGACGCTTACCGATTTCAACAACTTCTTCGACACCGGCGATACGCTCGCCGGCGTCGGCGCGATCGCGTTCTCGCTGATCGACAACGCCGGCAACGCGTCGACCTCCGGCGACGTCGACGTCAAAGGCTTCCGGTATCGTGCGCTGCCGATCGGCGATACGATCGCGAGTTGGTCGAGCGTGCGCAACGTCGTCAACGGCCGCTTGGTCGTCTCGGGTCCGCACGGATCGCTCCACCTCATCGGCGGCGTGACGCTCGCGCCGACCACGCGTCTCGACCGGCTCGTCGCAGACTCGCGCTACGACGCGACCGCGACGCTCGATAACGTGGACGTCTCGACCTGGTTGCCCGCGATCGGTTATCCCGAGGTGCCGCTGCTCGGACGCGTCGATGCATCCGCGCGCGTACGCGGAGCATATCCGCACCTGCGCATCGTCGGAAAGGCGAACCTGACCAACGGATCGTTCGGACGCCTACCGATTGACTCGCTCTCGGCCGAGGTCGGTTCGAATGGCGATTCGATCGTCTTGCAGAACGCGGAGTTGAGTGCGCCCGCACTCGCCGCGACCGCGCAGGGAACGATCGGCCTCGGGAAGAGCATGCCGATCGCGCTCTCGGTGCATGCGCTCAGCGACGATCTGCCGTTGCTGGTCGCAAATTTGACGCGTCAGCAGATCGCCATCAAAGGCAGCTTCGAGACGACCGCGCAGATCGGCGGCACGATCGCCGCGCCGACGTACCAAGCGGCCTTCGATGCATCCAATGTCGATGCGTACGGTTTGGTCGCGTCCTCGCTCTTCGGCTCCGTCCGGCTTGCGGGCAACAATCTCGAACTGCGCAACGCCGGCGCGACCTTCACGCACGGCGAGGCGACACTCGCGGGAACGCTGCCGCTCCGCCTCTCGCCGCTCGCAGTCGCGGGTGACCTCCCCCTCAACTTCGATCTCGCGTTGACCGGCGTCGATCCGGCGGCGCTCGACGCGGTGTTCGGCGACGGTACGAAACTCGGTGGAACGCTCGACGGTCACGTGAACCTGGTCGGCACCTTGAAGCAGCCACGCATCTACGGACGGATCGCGGTCGCGAACGGTTCGTACGTCAGCAACTTCGAACGCGTCGCCGTCACCGGAACGGTCGGCACGATCACCTTCGATCGGACCAGTGCGACCTTGGATTCGTTCTCGGCCGCATTCGGCACCGGAAAGGTGCGCGCGAAAGGCACGATCGCATTTGCCCAGGGCTTCGGCCAGTTCGGCGACGTCAACTATCGGATCGACGCGATCGCGAACGGCGCACAGGTGGACCTGCCTACCTACGGACGTGGGACGATCGATGGGACGCTCGCGCTCACGCGAACGCCGCCCGGCCTCGCGGTCATCTCGGGCTCGGCCGCCGCTTCGGATGCGGTGATCCCGTTCTCGGCCTTCATGGGCGCCCAGCCGGCTGCCGGCGATGCCGCGACGAGCACGGCCGCTCTGCCGGTCGACTTGGGACTCGACCTCAAGATCAAGGCCGGCAAGAACGTCCGGGTTCGGGGCGGCTCGCTCGGGTACGGGCTCGATATCGGCGCGACCGGGGCCGCGACCCTGGGCGGAACCCTCTCCAAGCCGACGCTGGACGGCTCGTTCACCTCGACCGGCGGAACCCTGACCTATGTGGACCGGGCCTTCAAAGTGCAGTCCGGCACGGTCTCGTTCGACCCGTCAAACGGCGTGACGCCAATCCTCCGCGCGACCGGCGTGACCCACATCGTCAATCCCGATCCCAACCGGACCCGCAATCCGTACGGATCGGTTGACGTCACCATTAAGGTTGACGGCCCCCTCAGCAATCTCTCCACCTCGTTCGAATCCAGCCCTCAGAGCTATTCCAAGGAGCAGATCCTGGCGCTGATCGCGCCCTTCGGGGGCTTCGTCGGCGGGATCGCCTTCGATCCGGCGACCGGCCAGCCGACCGGGGCACCGCTCCCGGGTAATCTCCCGGGCGCCCCGGTCGCCAATACCGGCCAGGCGCTGCCCGGGGCGCTCGTTCCTCAGGAGAGCGGCACGATCACCGTCGGCCAGGAGGCCTTCAATATCCTAAACGCCCAGTTCACGTCGGCCTTGATCTCCCCGATCGAAAACGCCCTCTCCCAGGGCCTGGGCCTGGACAGCGTCGACTTGACGGTGGACTACTTCGGCAACTTCGGGGTGGACGTGCGCCGGCGGCTGGGCAAGTACCTAAACGTGGTTTACGCGACCACCTTCGGCATCCCGACCAGGCAATCGGTCGGCCTGGAGTACGCTCCGAACGACTCGACCAGCGCCCAGCTGAGCGCCTTCTTCCTGAACGGTCCGACCCGGCTCTACACCGCCCCGGGCGGGAACGGGACGTCGGGCGCTCGGGTGACCGCAGGCCAGGCGCTGCAAGGCAATAGCGGCTTTTCGTTCACGATCCAGCGCCTGTTCTGGTAGCGATTTGGCGGGCGGGACAAGGAAGGCCCGAGGGCAGGGGCCGCGAACACGGCGAGCCGGGTTACAGCGCGCGTTCGCCGTGCGTTACACCGCTGACTTGTCAGCAACCGCTAAGGCTGATGCCCCAGCATAGGGGTATCGGTACAGCAACAGCAGGGGAAGACGTTTTCTGATGACCTTTAGCCTTCGGCAAGCACGAGTCGCGCTGGCCTTGATCTCGCTGGTGGCGCTGCTCGCGCCGACCGCAGCGCTCTCGGCCGCCTCGCCGACGATCGTTTCCGTCGACGTGACCGGAAACGTTCACGTGCCAACGGACAAGATTCTCTCGATCCTCGAAGCCAAGCCCGGCGTCCCGTACAATCCGAAACTCGTGACGGACGATCTCGCGCGCCTGAACGCCCTCGGCTATTTCGCCGACGTCGCCGCGCCGCTCGTGCGTCAACGCCCGAACGGCATCGCCGTCACCTATCGCGTCGTCGAGAATCCGGTCATCACGAAGATCCTGTTCAACGGCGACAAGCGCGTCCCGGCGGATACGCTGCTCGCGTTGATGGACACCGCCGTCGGTCAGGTCTTCAATACGAACACGTTCAAACAAGACGTGCTCAAGATCAACTCGTATTACGGAAC
>JALYSX010000170.1 GCA_030854585.1 Vulcanimicrobiota bacterium | reverse complement strand
CCCCTCGGATTGTGAGGAGCATGACCACCGCAACCCCGGCCTTCACGATTCAACGTGCGAGCGAGCGAGGCCATGCCGACCACGGCTGGCTCGACGCGCACCACTCGTTCAGCTTCGCCGACTATTTCGACCCGGCCAACATGATGTGGGGCGCGCTGCGCGTCTTCAACGACGACACGATCGCCGCCGGCACCGGCTTCCCCCAGCATCCGCACAGCGACATGGAGATCGTCACCTATGTCTTCGAGGGTGAACTCGCGCACAAGGACAGCCTGGGCAACGAGGGCGTGGTCGGCCCCGGCGGGATCCAGTTCATGAGCGCCGGCACGGGCGTACGCCACAGCGAGTTCAACCATCGTAAAGATGCAGCGCTGCATCTGGTGCAGATGTGGATCGTGCCTGGACAGGTCGGCATCAAGCCGTCCTACGGCCAGATGGACTTTACCCTCGACGACCGCCGAAATCGCTGGCTCACCGCCGTCAGTGGCCAACGGGCCGTCGAAGCGCCGATCCGCATCACCCAAGATGCGACGCTCAAGCTCGCTCGTCTCGAGAACGCATCGCTCGAGCATGCCTTCGAACCCAAGCGCTTCGGTTTCGTCTTCGTCGGAGACGGAGAAGTAGCGATCAACGGCGAGACCCTGACAAAGGGCGACGCCGTCCGCCTCTACGACATCCCGAAGATCGACCTCGCCGGAACCGGCGAGATCGTGTTCTGGGATCTGCCCGCGATAAAGGAGTGACCGTGCCCGATCTCTGCAACCATCTCAAGGAAGCCGGAACCCATGCCGCCGAGACGGGCGGCTGCAGCGAATGCAACGCCGTCGGCGTCAAACCGGTCGCTCTCCGTGGCTGCCTGACCTGCGGTCACGTCGGCTGTTGCGATTCAACCCCCGGCATGCACGCCACGAAACATTTCAAAGAGACCGGCCACCCGGTCATGCAATCCGTCGAGCCCGGCCAATCCTGGCGCTGGTGCTACGTCGATAGAGCGATGACCGACTAAGGTGTCGGTCCCCGATCTTCCAGGATGCTTCGCGGTTGGTCGATCGGCTGCCGCGGTCGAAAAGCGAATTCGTGATACCATTGCGTTTCACATCGAGGGTCTACGTGTGTCTGGCCCCTCCGATCACCCGCCCTGAACGACGATATGCCGCGAGCCCGCGCGCCAGATGAGCATCGAGGCGATGCTGAATACCACGAGCCACATGACCTGGAACGCGAGCGCCGCGATCCAGCCGCTCGACGGGATCACGCCGACGTAGATCAGGAGCGGCGTCGAATAGATCGCGGCGAACGGGAGCGCGCCGACGATGCGACCGAAGATGCCGGGGACGAAGGTGAGCGGGATGATCTGGCCGCTTAAGAGATCGCTGATCCAGCGGACGATCATCTGAAGCGCAAACGTTTCGAGCGTCCAGAAGGCGACCGCGTTCATGGTGAAGTTGAGGAAGAAGTTGACGAAGTAGCCGATCGCAAACGAGAGGAAGAAGACGGCGAGCGTTGCGGGCGGCGGGACGTCGATATGTACCAGCAAGAGCGCGAATAGGAGCGACGGGACGACCAGGATCGCATGGAGTGCGGTGTTGCCGAAGCCGTCGGAGAAGAAGTAGGCCGGGACCGAGATCGGTTTCATCAGGTCGGTCGCGATCGAGCCTTCGCGGAGTTTTTCGCGGATCAGGCGGGTGCCGTCGACTTCGAGGATGAGCGACATCAAGAGCGCGATGGTCGCATACGTGATCATCGAGTGGAGTGGCAGGTTCATCGGCGCGGCGTTCTGCGCGTAGAGGGCCGTCCAGACCGCGCGTAGCAGATAGATCCGCAGCACCAGCGAGCCGACTTCGGTGAAGACCTCCATCCGGTAGGTCGATTCGCGCGCGAACGCTTTCTTCGCGAACTCGACGTACGCCTCGAAGTTGATGCGCGGGATCGCGATCACTTGTGTTTTTTGATCGAGTCTTGGCGCCGATGTTCCATCTCCTGGAGTTCGAGCATCATCGCGTCCACGACTCCGCCGACATCGGTCTCTTGGGTCGCGGGCGGTTCTTCGCCGACGCTTCGGCGCGCGGCGGGCTTGACGTTCTTATGTGCGTCCAAGAGCGCGTCTTGGGCGTGGATCTTTCGCAAGAACTTGGCATAGGCTTCGGCCGCGCGACCGGCGAGATCCGTACCGTCGTCGACGTTGAATATCTCGGCGAAGAACGCGGCGTTGGCGAAGGGCGCGTTGGTGGCGCCGTCTGGGAGGCTCTCGCCGTTGCCGACGCGACTGCCGCCCGCGACGAAGCAGCCTTCGCCGATGATCGCTCCGACGACGTACGCGCCCGGGCCGACGATGCAACGTTCGCCGATTTCGAGCGGAAACGTACTCGCGCTTCCTCCGCTGGCTTTGAGGACGGCGTTCTCCATCACGACCGAATCGGAGCCGATGCGCAACGGCGCGCCCTCGGCGACGATCACGGCGCCGTGCAGGATAGCGCAGCCGGAGCCGATCTCGACGTCGCCCGAAATGACCGCGCTGGGCGCGACGTAGGCGCTTGAATGGATCTTCGGTTTCTTGGTACCGCTGGAGAAGATCATGCGGTCGCTCCCGTGTCGTAGCCTTCGACGTAGATGCGGCGGATAATGGATTCCAACTCGGGCTCCTCGATGGAGACGTCGGTGATCTCGTACTGCGAGGCGACCCGCCCGATCAGCACGTCGGCGCGCTCTCGATGCCGGTCGAATCGGAAGCGCGCGGTAGCGCCCTCGACGCCGGTCAGATGCGCGCCTTCGAGCGTGGGGCGTTCGACCGGACTCGCGAACGTCACGACCAACGTACGGAACGTACCGTACTGCGTCTTGATGTGTTCGATGTCGCCGTCGTAGATGACGGCGCCCTTGTCGATCAGCACGATGCGGCGGCAGAGCCGCTCCACGTCGGCCAGGTCGTGGGTCGTCAGGATGACGGTGGTTCCGCGCTCCGCGTTGATCTTGGCGATGAAGAGCCGGATCGATTCCTTGGCGACCACGTCGAGCCCGATGGTCGGCTCGTCGAGATAGATGATCCGCGGATCGTGAAGCATGGCGGCCGCGAAGTCGCCACGCATCCGTTGGCCGAGCGAAAGCTGGCGGACGGGCGTCTTCAGGAATTCGTCCATCTGGAGCAGCTCGACGAACGATGCCAGGTTGGCCTTGTAGCGGTCGCGCGGTATGCCGTAGATCGCGCGCAGGAGTTCGAACGACTCGACCAGCGGCAGATCCCAATAGAGCTGGCTGCGCTGTCCGAAGACGACCCCGATGTTGCGCGCGTTCTCGCGCCGACGTTCGTGCGGGACCAGCCCGGCCACCTCGACCTCGCCCGAGGTCGGGACGAGGATCCCGGTCAGCATCTTGATGGTGGTGGACTTACCGGCTCCGTTCGGGCCGATGTAGCCGACCAGCTCGCCCGCTTCGAGCGAGACGTTCACGCCCGAGACGGCGACCTTGTCCTCGTACTCGCGCGAGAAGAGCGTACGCAGCGCGCCGAGCGCTCCGGGTGCGCGCTTGACGGCGCGGAAGACCTTACGCAGTTCGCGCGTCTGGATTATCGGCATCGCGCCCGGTCTTCCACGCAGGGTGGCGCGGCTCCGCGCGGGTAAGTCGTCGGCATGATCGTCACGATCTCAAACGAGTACGGGTCCGGTGCGGTTGCGATCGCACGCGAAGCCGCCGCCGCTCTTGCCTTCGAGTTCGTGGACCAACAGCTGCCCGTCGTGGTCGCGAAGCGCCTCCAGACCTCGCCCGAAGAGGTCGAGGCCGCCGAAGACACGCGTCGCTCGGTCGGAGAGCGCATGCTAGCGCGCCTCGAGCTGGCGACTCCCGAGATGGCGTTGGTCTCCTCGGAGGACTCGTTCGACGAATGCTGCTTGCGCGAAGTCCAAACCGCCGTCCGCGAGTACGCGACCCACGGCAACGTCGTGCTGGTCGGCCGAGCAGCCAGCGCCATCCTCGGCCGGCGCGGCGACGTCGTGCGGGTCTTTCTCCACGCGCCGCGCGATTGGCGCGTCCACCACGTGATGACCGGAACCGGGGTGGACCAGAAGACCGCCGCCGCTGAAGTCGACCGGATCGACGCGGCTCGCCGTAGCTACCTCTACGAATGCTACGACCTGCGCTGGGGCGAGACCGATCAGTACGACCTCGCGCTCGACACCGCGAGCTTCGGTCACGACGCTTCGGTCGCTGCGATCGTGGCGGCGGTCCGCGCGCGGCTGTGAATCCAACGCCCGAACGCGCGATCCCGCCACGCCGGCAGTCCATCCTGGCCGCTCTCAAGTTCCGCGATTTCCGCCTCCTCTGGTCCGGGCTGCTCGTCTCCAATCTCGGAACCTGGATGCAGTTCACCGCTATGGGCTACTACGTGGCCAAGCTGGATCCGTCTCCGCACAAGGTCGCGCTCTACCTCGGCTTCCTCGGTGCGTCGCGTGCGATTCCGGTCCTACTCGCATCGCCGATCGCCGGTGTCGTCGCCGATACCTGGCCACGCCGCCGCATCCTCCTCTGGGCCAACGTCGTGATGTCCCTCGCCGCACTCGCACTTGCGATCGGGACGTCGACCGGGCACATGGACGTGATCGGACTGATGATCGTCTCGGCCGTCAACTCCGCCGCCCAATCGTTCGATTCACCGGCCCGCCAGAGCTGGGTCCCCATGTTGGTCGATCGCGCCTACATCGGCAACGCGATCGGCCTGAACTCGGTCGCCTTCAACGCGCCGGCTGTGATCGGCCCGGCGGTCGCCGCGATATTGATCGCAAGCGTCGGAGTCGCCGGCTGCTTCTTGGTGAACGCGGTCGCCACGCTCGCGGTCGTCGCCGCCGTCGCCTTCATGAAGCCGGCCCCGCCGAGCACCCGACGCCGCGAACCGTTCCACCACGCGATCGCCTTCGGCGTCGCCTTCCTCGCGCGCCATGCGATCCTCAAATGGGTGCTGCTTACGTTCTTCGTAACGGCGATCTTCGTCCGGCCGTACAGCATGCTCTTGCCGGCATTCATCGTCAATCTCTTACACGGCGACGCGACCGCTCTCGGCTGGGCCTTATCGGCCGCCGGCGCGGGCGGGTTCGGAGGCGCACTGCTCACCGCGTACCTCGGCAACCGCGAACGACGCGGCACGATCTTTCTCGCGAGCGGCGCCGCCGTCGCTCTCGGCGTCTTAGCACTCGGCTTCGTCTACAACATCATCGTCGCGCTCCCGATCATCTTCATCATCGGGCTCGGAACGCTCACGTTCCTCGGTGCCTCGAACACCCTGATCCAGATCCTCAGCCCTGACGCCGTCCGCGGAAGAGCGCTCAGCGTCTACACCATGATCGCCCTCGGCGTCGTCCCCGGCGGCGCACTCATCCTCGGCGCCCTCGCCAGCATCGTCGGCCTCCACGTCGCCTTCACCATCGGCGGAGCCATCACCATCCTCGCCATAGCCTGGCTATGGAGCACCAAACCGATCATGAAAACCGTATAGCCGCGCTACGAGTCGCTCGCTACCCTCGCTCCCCAGGGGTGACACGACGGAGCTCTCCGGCAGCTCGAGCACGAACGCGAACGTCCCGCCCGGGTACGTGCATCCGCCGCACACCCCAATCCCATCCGGTGCCCGCGATCGCCCATATCTAAAGGAAAAAAAGAGCGAGCCGCACTCCGTGCGACTCGCCGAATGGACGTAAAAAACGCCGAAAGGCTAGGCTTTTTTAGCAGCCTTCTTACGGCGGGCGGGCTTACGGGCGGCCTTCTTGCGAGCAGCGGGCTTACGCGCCGCTTTCTTGCGAGTGGCCTTCTTGCGAGTGGCTTTCTTGCGAGTGGCCTTCTTGCGGGTCGCTTTCTTTTTGCGTCCTGCGGCCTTCTTACGCGTTGCCTTCTTGCGGGTCGCCTTCTTGCGTCCGCCGGCTGCCTTTTTACGCGTTGCTTTCTTGCGGGTGGCCTTCTTGCGAGTGGTCTTTTTCTTCGCGGCCGGTTTACGGGCGGCTGCGCGCTTCTTCGGCGCGGCCTTCTTTGCAGCGGCTTTAGGTGCCGCTTTCTTTTTACGTTTGACTGCCATTGTACTTTGGAGTCATCCTTTCTCTAGCCGACGTTCGGCCAGGGTTGTTGCCTACCTTATACCGTATATGCGCGTACAATGCAAGTTTCGGTACAGCGGCAACGGAGCGCGACGACATGCGAGTAGCGGTCGACGACGCGCAACTCGACGTCGACGACCGCGGAAGCGGCGATGCGATCGTGCTTTTGCATGGCTTCCCGCTGACGCGCGAGATCTGGAACGCGCAGGCGGATACGCTTTCGAAAACGCATCGCGTAGTTCTTCCGGACCTGCGCGGGATGGGGCGATCGACCGCGCCGCACGGGCCGTATCTGATGGAATCGCTCGCCGGCGATATAGCCGCAGCGCTCGATGCGCTCGGGATCGAACGGGCGACGATCGTCGGTCATTCCCTCGGCGGATACGTCGCGCTCGCGTTCGTGCGGATGTACGTCGAGCGCGTTTCGCGGCTCGCGCTCGTCGGCGCGCGGCTCGGCGAAGACGCTCCTGAGCGCGCGCGAGATCGCGAGGCGCTGGCGGATCGGATCGAGGCGGCGAACTCGGTCGAACCGGCTGTCGACGCGTTTCTTCCGAAGATGTTCGGGCCCGATACGACTTCAGCTCTGCGCGCGCACGTCGGCCGAATCATGCGTGAAAACGGCCCGATAGGCGCGGCCGCGATGCTGCGCGGGATGGCGGTCCGTTCGAGTTCCGAGGATATCGCGGGCGACATCGAGGTGCCGGTCTTGGTGATCGCGGGGGCGAGCGATCCGTTTCTGCCGCCGGCCGAAGCCGCCGCGACGGCCGCTGCGTTCCCGAACGGTCGGCTGATCACGTGCGAGCGCAGCGGCCACCTGCCCATGCTTGAAGAGCCGGAGCAGACGAACGCCACGCTGGCGGGCTGGCTCGGAACCTAGAATGGGCGAGCGAGGGCTAGTCGGCCCGCCTGGCTAGCTACCGGCTAGCGAGCGACGGGCAGCCGTGGGCGCGGCCGCCGGAACATGTTTACAAGGAAGAGCACGCCGATCGCGAGGCCGGCGATCAGGGCGGCCACCAGGACGATCTTCAGAATGAAGAAGAGGGCCAGGATGGCGACCACGGCGGCGGTCACGCCCAGCGTCAGTTTGATGAAGGTTGCCAGGAGCGGGTTCATGAGTACCTCGGGCTGATGTTCTTGCTCTCATGTACCGATACGGGAATTAGAAGTTTCGCCCCCGGAGGATCCATGGACGTCGCTGCCCTTTCGACGAGTCTCTCGCTCTCGGCCACTTCCGGTCAGGTCGATGTGAGCGTGCTCAAGGCCGGCCAGAACCTAGATAAAAACGTCGCCGCCCAACTGGCGGCCTCGATCGGAATCGGGCAGAACGTCGATACCTTCGCCTAGGGGTTCGCGCTACGCCGGGGTGGAAAAAACCACCCATGAGAAATTTCATTCGGGGGATCGTCCCGGGTGTGGCCTTGGTGTTCGTGCCGATCGTGGCTGGCGCCGTCACCGGATCCGCGCCGACCAAACCGCTCCGCCATCTCACCTATACGTTCACCTATAGTCAGTCCAACGATCGCACCCAGCACGACTCGGGCATCGGTGGCCCTTCCTCCGGCATGGCCGACTCGCATAGCGGCAAGACCGACAAAGGCACCATTACGGCCGACGTCATGCAGGCGACGACGGACCTCGGCTTGATCGTCTCGATCAGCGAGCAATCGCAGGAAGGGCGCACTGCCGAGTCCGCCAACTGCGCCGTCTACGGCAACACGAACGTCGTGTGCGATGCGAACAAGAAGGTCAACGACGAGGAGTACGCGCTGCTCCGCCTGCTCGGACGCGAGTTCGTGAACACCGCCCTGCTCGATGAGAGGAACCACTGGAGCATCGCTTCCTCGAGTCCGCTCTACGAACGCACGTCGGACTTCACCGTGCTCGAGAACAAGGGCGACGTCCTCAAGATCACCGAGACGCGCGTCGAGAAGCAGAAGGGCGCGCAGGCCTACACCGCTTCGGTCGACGGGAAGATCACATACGACCTGAACAAGACCGTGCCGGTCGCGATCGACGAGAACACCATGCTCCGCCAGAACGTGGGCATGGGCTCGTACGAGACCGACCAGACGCAGATATTCCTTGCCCTACAGAGCGACTCGCTCGGAGGCACCTCGTCATGATCGCAACGACGGCCGCATTTCTTGCCGCAACCTTGACCCTCGGCGTCGACGGCGCAGCGCCCCCGCCGGTCCGCCACCTCGTCTACGCCTTCACGTACAGCAACAGCCAGACGCAGACCCAACACGACTCCGGCATCTCGAGCAACGACCGCGGCTCGGGATCGGGCCTCGGCGGCGATAGCGGCGGTCTGTCGGCGGCGGCGCCGTCATCGGGAGTCGCCGAGTCCAAGACGTCCGTGAGCGACAAGGGCTCGATCCTGGTCGACGTGGTCCGCGTGCAGCCGGATAGCGGACTCGTCGTTTCGATTTCGGAGAAGGCGAACGACCGCCGTTCGGCGCTTCCCGCGACCTGCGTCGTCTACGGGAATACAAACGTCATCTGCGATCCGAACAAGCAGATCAATACCGAAGAGTTGGCGCTGCTGCGTCTGCTCGGAGAGAACTTCATCGAGCCGGCGCAGGTGGATGCGAACAACCATTGGCGCGTCGATCAGAGCGGCCCGCAGAACTCGGACGTCGCGGACTTCTCCATCGGCAAGAACGACGCGGGGATGATGAAGATCACGTCGACGCGTGTGCTCAAAGCGACCGGCGCGCAGGGCTTCACCTCGACCAGTGACGGCGTCTACACGTACGACTACAACCGGCTCCTTCCGACCGACGTCTTCGAAGACGAGACCCTGCGCCAGAACGGCGGCGCCGGAACGTACACGACCGTGCGCACGCAGACCACCCTCGCGCTCGCAACGGACTCCGCAGCGACGAAGCCGTAGCGGCAAAGATCGTGTTGATCGGCGCGGCGCTCGTTCTCGCAGGCTTGGTAGCCGTGCCGCCGCCCGTGCGGCACTTGGTCTATTCGTTCACCTACACGAATGCCCAGACGCAGACCGCGCACGACTCCGGGATATCGAACTCGTCGGCGGCCGGACGTTCGGCCAATGCGCCGATCTCGGGCGTCGCCGAGAGCAGGGCCGACACCGACGATCGCGGGACGGTCACGGTCGACGTGATCCGCGTCCAGGAAGATACCGGTCTGGTCGTCTCGATCTCCGAGCAGGCGCGCGGGAACCGGTCGGCTCGGCCCGCCGTCTGCGTCGCCTACGGCAATACCAACGTGATCTGCGATCCGGACTCGCGCGTCACCACCGAAGAATTCGCGCTGCTCCGATTGATGGGACAGAACTTCGTCGATCCCGCCCAGATCGATGCCAAGAACCACTGGCGCGTCGAACAGGTCGGACGCACGAACTCGGACACGGCCGATTTTTCGATCCGGAAGAACGACTCCGGCGTCATGCTGATCTCGTCCGTGCGCGTCCTCCATGCGACCGGCCCTCAGGGCTTTACCTCGACCAGTGACGGAACGATCGGCTACGATTACGTCCGGCTGATCCCGACCAGCGTCGGTGAAGACGAGACCATTCGTCAGGACGACGGAATCGGTTCCTATACGACGTTGCGGACGAGGACGATGCTCGTCCTGATCGACGACTCCGCGGCCAAGAAACCGTAAGCGAGGCGCGCCGTCGATCTCTCCGCCCTGCACGCCGACGTCGCGCGTTGGTGCGACGAACGGCTCCCGACCCCGACTCCGCCGCAGCGCGCCGCGTTGCCGCTCGGCATCGCGCGTCGTTCCCACCTGATCTGCTCGCCGACCGGCACCGGCAAGACGCTCGCCGCGTTTCTCCCGGTCTTCTCGTCCCTGGCGCACAAGCGCGACCGCGACGAACTCTTCGCGCGGACGTACGCTCTCTATATCTCGCCGCTGCGCGCGCTCGGCTACGACGTGGAGCACAACCTACGCGGTCCGCTCCGCGAGATGGAGCTGCTCGAGCGACCCAATAGCGAACGCGGCCGACTTCGTCGCGGCCGCATCCGAGAGGGCTTCGTACGGACCGGCGTCCGCACGAGCGACACGCCGCACGCAGAGCGCCGGCTGATGCTCTCGCGTCCGCCGCACATCCTGGTGACCACTCCGGAGTCGCTGGCGGTGATGCTCGCGATGGACTCCTATCGGCGCACGCTGCGCAACGTCGAGACGGTCATACTCGACGAGGTCCACGCGCTCGCCGGGAACAAGCGCGGCGCGCATCTCGCGCTGTTGCTAGAGTCGCTCGAAGAACTGACGGTCGTGCCGCCGGTGCGGGTCGGGCTCTCGGCCACGGTCGCGCCGCTCGAACGGGTCGCGAACTTCGTCTCCGGCGGCGACCGCCCGTGCGAGATCGTCGACTGTCGTGGCCTTCGGTCGATCCGGATCGGCATCGAAGCCCCGTTCACGGGAGCGGTCGCACCGCTCGCAGTCGCAGCGCGGGCGGCACTTGCAGCGACCGCGGACGTGCGCACGGCGCTGGTCTTCACCAACGTGCGCAGCCAGGCCGAGCGGGTCGCGCTCGAGATGGGTCTGGCCGACGGCGTCACCGAGGAGTTGCATACGTCGCGCGCGTCGGATCGGCGCATCGGTGTCCATCACAGCGCGCTCGAACGGAGCGTCCGGCATCGTGTCGAGGAAGATCTGCGTGCGGGACGCCTACACGCGGTCGTCTGCAGTTCGAGCCTCGAACTCGGCGTCGATATCGGCTACATCGACCGGGTCGTTCTGATCGGAGGCGCGCGCGGTGCGACATCGACGCTGCAACGCGTCGGACGCGCCGGACACCGGCCGGATGCGATCGCCGAAGGTCTGGTGATCGCACAAGACCGCGACGATATCGTCGAGGCGGCTGCGACCCGACGCTGCATCGCGGATGGGCGGATCGAAGAGATCGTCGTGCCGGATGCGCCACTCGACGTGCTCGCGCAGTGGATGGTGATGAGCGTCTGCTACGACAAGCGTATCGCGCTCGACGACCTGCTCGCGCGGGCGCGACGCGCACTGCCGTACGCCGGGCTGAAACGCGACGATCTGGTGCGTTGCGCGCGCTATCTTTCCGGTGGCGGGATCGGAGATGACGCCGCGCACGCGCTACGGCTCGGGTTCGACGGGAGCGCGATCTTCGGACTCGGGCGCGAGGTCTGCGCCGCGTACTTCGACAACGTCGGCACCATCCCGGACGAGAAACACGCGATCGTGAGGATGGCCGGCGGCGGCGACGTCGGGCGCGTCGAAGAAGGCTTCGTCAACGAACTGCGCATCGGCGAGATCTTCGTACTCGACGGGCGGACCCTGCGCGTGAAAGAGATCGGGTCCCGCGGCGTGACCGTCGAGGCGTTCGTCGGCCGACCGACGATTCCGCAATGGAGCTCGCATATGAAGGGCATCGGCCCGGATCTGGCCCGCGAGATCTGCGACCTACGGATCGGCGTCGCGCGCCGGATCCCCGACGGCGTACGGGTCGCGCTCGACTGGCTGCGCGAACGCTACGGGCTCGACGGCACCGAAGCGTCGCACGTCGTGCGTTACATCGCGCAGCAGCGCGCGATCTCGGCGATTCCCGAACCCGATCGTCCAGTCGTAGAGATCTACGTGATGGATCGCAAACAGGTCGCCGTCTTCCATACGTGCGCGGGCCGACGGATCAACGAGACGCTCGCCCGCGGCGTCGGTGCCCGCGTCCGGGCCGCGCTTGGGGTGGAGACGTCGCTCACCACCGACGACAACGGATTTCTGATCACGCTTCCGTTCGGAGCGTTGCTACCCGACGCGCGCTGGGCGCAGATGCTCGTTCCGAGCGGGTTCGAGTCCGACGTGCGCGCCGGCATCCGTAGTTCGCATCTGCTCCGCAATTACTTCCGATACGTCGCGAATACCGGATTGCTCGTCCTGCGGCGCGCGGCCGGCCGGACCTTGCGCCGTGGCACGCAGAGCTGGAACAGCGCGCGGATCCTCGAGCAGGTCGCCAGGCGAGATCCGGAGTTTCCGTTGCTGCGCGAGACTTGGCGCGCGGTGACGCACGACCTGCTCGACCTTCCGGGGACGCTCGCCTACGTCGCATCGCTCGACGGCGAGCCGCGCATCCTCCACCCGCCCGCCGCATCGCCGTTCACCTTCGGCATCGTCACCTCGTCGTTCGGCGACGCGGTCGTAATGGACGATCGCACCGCGATGGTCGAGGCGCTCCACGATCGCGTCTTGCAACTTCTCGGCGACGCCGATATGGGCGCGCCCGCGGACGGGCGGCCGCAGCTCGAACTGCGCTATTCGTGAGCATCGCAAGCCCGTCCGCTCCCGACTACGAGATCGTGCCGGGTGCGATCGCGTTGCCGCACGGCCTCCTCTTCCTTCGCGCGAGCGCGACCCTGATCGCGGCCGACATCCACCTCGGCTACGAGGACGTCATCGGCGGCGCGCTGCCGCTCTGGTCGACGGCGACGATCGCGCGGACGATCGGCGAGACGATCGAGCGGGTCGGCGCGCGCGAACTCGTGCTGCTCGGCGACGTGGTCCATTCCACGAACATGAGCGAAGGGGCCGCCCGCACCGTGCGCGCCGCCCTCGACGGTCTGCGCGCGAAATGCACCGTGGTGCCGATCGCGGGCAATCACGAGAGTCACACGCGCGGGCGCGCATTGCTCGGCGAGACATACGAGCGTCTCGAGCGCGAGGGCTGGCTCTTGTTGCACGGCGACGTTCCACCGCTCGAACGCGCGCGCTGTATCGTCGGACATCTGCACCCGAGTCTACGCCTGGGCGCCGGCACGAGCGTGCCGGTGATGCTCGGCGGCGAACGTGTGATCGTCGCCCCGGCGTTGACGCCGTACTCGCCGGGGTTGGATGTCCGCTCGCGCCATTGTGCGCGAGCGCTCCTCGCGTTCGGGGCGAACATCGATGGGATGTTCGCGGTCGCGTGCGGCGAGGACCGGGTCTATCCGTTCGGGAGCATAGGAAGATTGCGCGTCGCGACGCGAACGAGGCGCTAATGGAGCAGTATTCCCTCGACGGTCGTGGTCGCAGTGAGGTCTATCTGACGCTGGCGCTGGTCTCGGTCCTGTGCGTGTATCTCTCGCATCAGGGGATCGGTCTGCTACCCTTCGAGGTGCCGTGGTGGATCGAAGTTCCGACGTTCGCCGTCTGGTTCGGACTGGTCAACGTGCTGTTCGATCGTTGGCTCTGGCGGGTTCGGCTGTTCGGTCTGCGCCTGTGCGGGATCCCCAACTTCGCGGGCGTCTGGGCGGGCACGATCCGCGCGCATGCCTCGCACGGCGGATTGGTCGAGATCCCGGTGACGATGCGGATCCGTCAGACGTGGTCGGCGATCGACATCCAGGGCGAGACCGAGAAGGGCGTCACGCGTTCGAAGATGGCCGGCGTCCGGCTCGACGACGAAGAGGTCCGCTACGAATACGAGACCCACGCCGACGTGCTGAACGAGGAAGGCAAGCATCACGTCGGATTCGGCGTCCTGCAGCTACGCGATCGCGATCGCATCGACGGCTTTTACTACACCCTCGAAGGCACCACCCGCAAAGGCACGATGCAATTACAGCGCGTCGAGAGCTCGGTAGGCGACGGCGATCGAGGCGAGCGAGTGGATGCGTCCGTCCTGGAGCATCGCGCGTAGCTCGCTTGGCGAGACGTCGAGGACCTCGATGTGTTCGGTCGCATCCAAGATCTGCTCGCCGGCCTTGATCGCACCGCGCGCCAAGAACGCGTAGGCGCGCGCGCTCGAGCGGACCGGCTCGGCGTACCAGGAGCCGATCGGCTCCATGCTCGCGGCTTCGTAGCCGGTCTCCTCGCGGAGTTCGCGCCGCGCGCACGCCGCCGGATCCTCACCCGGCGAGATGTTTCCGGCAGGCAGTTCGAGGCCGATCTCATCGCACCCGTACCGGTACTCGCGGCCGAGGAGCACGCGGCCCTCGCCCGTCAGCGCGAAGATCACCACGAAGCCGTTGGATTCGCGCACGAAATAGTCCGGGATGACCGTGCCGTCGGGGAGTTCGACCTCGTCCTTGCGGAGTCGCATGAACGGCGTCTCGACCACGTACGAGGAACGGCGCAGCTTCCAGACGGGTTTTTCCATGTCGGCTCTTTTTGCGACCGGGCTTCGTGTCGCCTGGAGCGAATCAGGTCGGCGTGAGTGAAACGATCTTGATCGCCGGGGGCGGGACGATGGGCGCCGGCATCGCTGCGGTCGCGGCCGCAGCGGGGTACGACGTCGAAGTCGTCGAGCCGGACGCGGCGGCCCGCGCGCGCATCGTGTCGAACGCGCAGACGACCGTCATGGATGCGATGCCGAGCCGGAGCGAGGCGACCATCGCGATCGAAGCGGTTGGCGAGCGGCTCGAGCTCAAGCGTGCGACCTTCGCCGGATTCGAGAACGCGCTCTCCCCCGACGCGCTGATCGCGAGCAATACCTCGTCGCTCTCGATCGACGAGATCTCGGCGCAACTGCAGCACCCCGAGCGTGCGCTCGGTCTGCACTTCTTCAACCCACCGACGAAGATGGCGTTGGTCGAGATCGTCTGTGCGGACGCGACCTCCGACGAAGCCTTGACACGGGCTCAAGCGTTCATCGCGCGTCTCGGCAAGACGTCCGTCGTCGCCGAAGATACGCCCGGCTTCATCGTGAACCGTGTCGCTCGACCGTACTATCTGCAGTCGATGCGCGCGCTCGAAGCCGGCGTCGGACCGGTCGAAGATCTGGATGCGCTCGCGCGCGGCGTCGGCTTTCGCATGGGTCCGTTCGAGTTGATGGACTTGATCGGCTTGGATATCAATCTCGCGACCAGCGAGTCGATCTATGCGCGCACGGGCGAAGAGCGCCTCGCTCCGGTCGCGACGCAACGGGAGATGGTCGCCCAGGGTCGCCTCGGGCGCAAGAGCGGCGCCGGCTTCTACGACTACGCGAGCGGTCCGCCGGTTCGCGACGACGCCCCGCCTGGACCGGTCGCTCGCAACGAGGACGAAAACGTCGTGCTGCTCGGGTACGGCGGCGTCGCCGACGAGATATTCGAACTGCTCGCCCAGGCCTACGAGCATGTCACGCGCGTGGAGAGCGACGAGCTGCTCGACGAGCTTCCCCCGGACGCGACCATCGTGATCGATATCGGCGACGGCGCGAGCGACCGGAGCGCGACCCTGCGCGGGGTGGCCGCGACGCTCGGAGCCGAGGCGGTCATCTTCGCGGACGCCTACGCGACCGATCTGGCCGCTTGCGCGCGCAACTTCGTCGGGCCGGAGCGCCTGGTCGGGTACGGCGTTTTGGGCGCTCTCGAGAGTCAAGCGGCGGTCGAGATCGTCGATACTGACGCGGTCTCCGACGATGCGCTCGAACTCGCGCAGGATGTCTTCGAATCGCTCGGCCGCCGCACGATCCTGGTCGAAGATCGCGTCGGGCTCTTTCTCGGACGCGTTATTGCGTCGATCGTGAACGAAGCGGTCGCGGCGGTCGACGACGGCGTCGCGACGCCCGACGACGTCGATACGGCTATGCGCCTCGGCACCAACTATCCGATCGGTCCGATCGCGTGGGGCCGCGAGATCGGCGGCGCGCGTCTGGCGCGCATCCTCGGCCGCATCGCCGAGGTCGAAGGCGCCGCCTACGCGCCGCATCGCGCGCTCTGGGTGCTGGACATCGACGACGAACCGCAGGTCGCGCAACCGTGAGCGTTCGCGAGGTCGTCGTCGTCTCGGCGGTGCGTACGCCGATCGGGCGCTACGGTGGTGCGCTGGCTCGAGTCCGCCCCGACGATCTCGCTGCGATCGCGATCCGCGCCGCGCTCGATCGCGCGGGCATCGCGGGCGACGAGATCGACGACGTGTTCTTCGGTGCGGCCAATCAGAGCGGCGAAGACAATCGCAACGTCGCTCGCATGGCGGCGCTGCTCGCGGGGCTTCCGGTCGAAACAGCCGGCGCAACCTTCAACCGCCTGTGCGGGTCGAGCCTGCAGGCGATCAACTCAGCAGCGCACGCGATCGCTTGGGGCGAGGCCGATGCGATCGTCGCCGGCGGCGTCGAGTCGATGACGCGCGCCCCGTTCGTGACGACCAAGAGCGAAAAGCCGTTCGACCGCGCTCCCGAGACGTTCGATACTACCCTCGGATGGCGGATGACCAACTCCGCGCTCCCGGCGGAGTGGACGATCTCCAACGGCCAGACGGCCGAGGTCGTCGCGACTCGCTACGGCATCTCGCGCGCCGAGCAAGACGCTTACGCCTGTGAATCGCAGCGTCGGTGCGCGGCGGTCGTCGCATGCGGTGGCTTCGATGACGAACTGGTCGCGGTCGGCGACGTGGTTGGCGACGAACATCCGCGGCCGGAGACAACCATGGAGTCGCTCGCGAAGCTCAAACCGGTCTTCCTGGCCGGCGGATCGGTGACGGCCGGCAACTCCTCGGGCATCAACGACGGCGCCTCGGCGCTCGTGCTGGTCGAACGCGAGCGCGCGCGCGGACTCGGGCTGCGTCCGCTCGCGCGGGTCGTCGCAACCGCGGCCGCGGGGGTCTCTCCCGAGGTCATGGGCTTGGGCCCGATCCCAGCGGTCGGCAAGATCTTCGCACGTGCGAACCTGCGCGCGGCCGACTTGGACCTGATCGAGCTCAACGAGGCGTTCGCCGCACAAGCGCTCGCCTGCGCGCGCGACCTCGGCTTCGACCCGACCAAGACCAACGTCAACGGTGGTGCGATCGCGCTCGGTCACCCGCTCGGGGCGAGCGGCGCCCGGATCGCGACCACTCTGCTCCACGAACTCCGGCGACGCGGTGGGCGCTACGGCCTCGCGACCATGTGCGTCGGCGTCGGACAGGGAATAGCTACACTCTTCGAGTCGACGGAATAAGGATGTCATGCAACTGCTGATCGGTAAGGACTGGGCTGACGGGTCGGATGGCCGGAGCTACGAAAACCGCAACCCGGCGACCGGGGCAGCGCTCGGACCGGTCGCGGAAGCGACCGCGAACGACGTCGACCGTGCGGTCCGCTCGGCGCGCGCCGCCTTCGACGGCGGCAAGTGGGCCTCGATGCCGCCCGCTCGTCGCGGCAAGATCCTCTACAAGATGGCGCAGGTGATCTCGGAGCGCAGCAACGAGCTCGCGCTACTCGAGGTCCGCGACAACGGCAAAGCGCTTTCGACCGCCAAGGGCGAGATGGGCGCGATCGTCGACTGCTTCGAGTTCTACGCGGGCGCCGCGACCAAGAACTATGGCGAGACGATTCCCGGACCGATCTCGACCTATCTCACCTACACGCTGCGCGAGCCGCTCGGCGTGGTCGGAGCGATCGTGCCGTGGAACTTTCCGCTTCTGCTCGCATCCTGGAAGGTCGCACCGGCGCTCGCGGCCGGCTGCACGATCGTGCTCAAACCCGCACCGTCGACGCCGCTCACGGCGATCGAACTCGGCAAGATCGCGCTCGAAGCGGGTCTGCCGGAAGGCGTGCTCAATATTCTGACCGGCTCCGGGCGCGAGCTCGGTCAGGCGATCGTCGAACACCCGGGCATCGATAAGATCGCGTTCACCGGCAGCACCGCGACCGGAAAACTGGTCGCTCGCACTGCATCCGAAATGCTCAAACGCGTGACTCTGGAACTCGGCGGCAAGTCGCCTTCGCTGATCTTCGACGACGCGGATCTGGATGCGGCCGTCGCAGGCGCGCTCTACGGCATCTACTACAACGCGGGCCAGACCTGCGAG
>JALYSX010000144.1 GCA_030854585.1 Vulcanimicrobiota bacterium | reverse complement strand
TCCACGCCGGCGTCGGCGAACTGGTCATCCATAACTCGCCCCGTCGCGGCAAGGAGTTCGTGACGCGCAAGATCACCGATGGCGTTGCGCGGATCAAGCTCGGGCTGGCGACGGAGCTGCGACTCGGGAATCTGGATGCGAAGCGCGATTGGGGCTTCGCTGGCGACTACGTGCGTGCGATGTGGCTGATGCTGCAGCAGCAGACTCCCGACGATTTCGTGATCGCGACCGGGCGCACGCACACCGTGCGCGACTTCGTACGGATCGCATTCGAGTCAGCTGGGCTCGGATCGTTCGAACCATACGTCAAGATTGATCCGGCGTTCGTGCGGCCCGCCGAAGTCGACCTGTTGATCGGCGATCCGGCCAAGGCGAAGAGCGTGCTCGGGTGGGAGCCGGCAGTCTCGTTCGAAGATCTCGTCGAGGCGATGGTACGCGCCGATCTCGACGCGCTCGCCAAGCAAGACCGCTAGCGGTATGCGCGCGCTCGTAACCGGGGCAAGCGGCTTCGTCGGGCGGCATCTTTGCGCGGCGCTCGTCGAGGCCGGCTGGGACGTCGTCGCGGCCGGCGCCTCGCACGAGAGCGAAGGCTATCTCCCGATCGACCTGCGCGACGAACAGACGTTGCGCGCGGCCCTCGATATCGCGCAGCCCGATGTCGTCTTCCATCTCGCCGCGATCGCGGCCGTGCCGGATGCGCTCGCCGATCCACTCGGCGTCTACGACGTGAACGTGCTGGGGACCGCGCGCCTGGCACACGCCATGCGCACCTACCGCGACGACGGCGGCAACCCGTTGAGGATCGTGTTCGCGAGTTCCGCGGACGTCTACGGCCGACGCGAGCCGCACGAGTATCCGCTTCTCGAAACGCTCGCGCCACAGCCCGAGAATCCGTATTCGGCGAGCAAGGCCGCGGCCGAAGCGATCCTGCTCGGTGAAGCGCGCAGCTTCGGACTTGACGTGACGATCGCGCGCGCGTTCAATCACATCGGTCCGGGCCAGAGCGACCGCTTCGCGATCGCGTCGTTCGCCGCGCAGTTGGCGAAGATCGCCGAGGGCGGCTCGCCGGTCATGCTGGTCGGCAACCTCGAAGCGAAGCGCGACTTCCTCGACGTGCGCGATGTGGTCGCGGCGTATGTCGCGCTTGCGACCGGCGGCGCGTCCGGCGAGATCTACAACGTCTCGAGCGGAACCGCGATCTCGATGCGCGAGATGCTCGGCGGATTGGTCGCGGCCGCACGCGTACCGGTCGAGATCCGCGAGGATCCGGCGCGAATGCGCCCATCCGATACGCCGGTCTCGTACGGCTCGTCCGCAAAATTGCATGCGGCGACCGACTGGGCACCGCGCTTCAAGCTCGTACGCACGCTGCGCGAGACGTACGAGGACGCCCGCGAGCGCGGTCGAATCCCGCCCTGGTGAACGACTCGGAAGAACTCAAGGCCTTCGTCTTCAAGAACCGCGGCGCGCTGCTCTCGGTCCCGGCCGTGGTGCTCGCGGTCTTCGGCAAGCCCGACGCGCTCGGCGTCACGGTCGGTCTGCCGCTCGCGCTCGCGGGCGAACTGGTCCGCTGTTGGGCCGTCGGTTACTCGGGCGTTACCACCCGCGGCGATCACGTGATCGCGCCGGAACTGGTCACCGCCGGGCCGTACGCGTACGTGCGCAATCCGCTCTACGTCGGCAACTTCATCACCGCCCTCGGTTTCGCGATCGCCTTCACCGGCAAGAACGCGCCGATCGAGAAGTTTGGCTTGATCGCGGCATCGCTCGCGACGATGATCGCCGTGTACGCGACCATCATCCCGCACGAAGAGCAGTTCTTGCGTTCGCAGTTCGGCGACGAATTCGACGAATATTGCGCCGCCGTACCGCCGCTCGTTCCGCGCATGGAACCCGCGCCGAACGGCAAGGGCGAATGGAAGCCCGAAGTCATCCGCGAGGCCGAGACCAAGACGCTCGGCTTCTTCGGCGCCATGCTCGGAGTGCTCGCCCTCAAGGCGTTCATCACCAAGTAGTGACCACGCGCGTCCGTCTCGGTCTCGCGCTCGTCTTAGTGGCGTTCGTCGCGGCGCTCGAGTTCTGGGGCGGCG
>JALYSX010000138.1 GCA_030854585.1 Vulcanimicrobiota bacterium | reverse complement strand
CCTGAACGGTGGTCGTAGGCGCGTTGGCGCGCCAATCAAAGGCCGCCGCCCGATAGCTACGGTCGCCACCGGGGCCGAGCGGGTCAAGCAGCTGCGCCCGCAGCGCGCCGTAGTCGAACGAGTCGTGGTAGAAGCCCTCCGCCGAATCCGCGCCGCGGCGATAGCGATCCACTCTTGGCCTATGAAATCCATCAACGGATGCACGAATCACCGCTCGACCCAGGTCTCCTACGTAAAGTACGAGTTCGTCCGCAAGAATCGTCTTACCGGCACCGTCGACACCATCGATCGCTACGCGGGTAGGATGCGGGCGATCAATCCCAACTACGGCGCGCGCCAAGAAGCGCAAGAGTTCATCGCGCTGGGGTGACGATGGACGAGACACCAGGGGTAGCCCTAGACGAGCCTGACCAGCGGGCGCGCGACCTGCGCACCATCGTCTTCGAAGCGTTCCGCTCGGCGGACGATGGTGCCGGCACAGCCCCAGACGCGGGCGGTCTCGATGATGATGTCGAGCCAGGGTTCGCGGGCGTAGAGCCCTTCGTCATAGTCTTCCGGCATCGGGGCGATGACGGTGACGTTGTCCAGCGTCTTGGCGGCGAGCTTGCTCGCATCTTTCCGGGACGGGCCGACGATCAGCGCGCGAACGGTCGTGCCGATCTTGCGGTCGTGATACGCCTCGACCGCGAGGTTCTCCGCGTCGAAGAGTTCGCGGAAGCGCGTGCTCGCGACGTCGGGCTCGACCTGCTCCCAACGCGCGGCCGGCGTGCCGCGCCGGATCGAGTATATGAACGAGAACGCATTGGCGAACACACCGGTCTTCACGTATTCGAGGGTATCGTTGAAGTCCGCGTCGGTCTCGCCGGGGAAGCCGACGATGATGTCGGTCGTGATCGCCCAGTCCGGCAGATGCGCGTGGATCAGCGCGACCACATTGCGGAACTGTTCCATCGTGTACTTGCGATTCATCCGGCGCAACAACGTGTCGCTGCCCGATTGCAACGGCAGATGGATGCGCGGGTTGCAGGCCGGCACTGCGGCGAGATCCTTGATGATTTTCTCGGTGAAGTCTTTGGGATGCGGCGAGATGAACGTCAGCCGTTCCAACCCGGGGAGGGCAGCGACCGCGCGGCACAGATCGCCGAAGTCGGTGCCGTCGGCCGGATCCTTGTAGGCGTTCACGGTCTGACCTACCAGCATCACCTCGCGCGCGCCGGACGCGATCTTCTCGCGGACTTCCGCGAGGATTTCGCCCATCGGGCGCATGTCGAAGCGGCCGCGCACGTGCGGCACGATGCAGAACGTACAGTAGTACGAACAGCCGCGCTGGACCGTCACGAACCCACGCAGATGGCTGAAGCCGTCGGTCACGCAGTCGGCACTGCCGCCGAGCGGCATAACCAGCGCGCGTTCTTCTGCGAGTTCCGTCTCTTCGAAATCCGGCCGCCACTTGAGGAGGGTGTCACCGAGTTGCACGAGTTCGCTGGTGCCGAAGACGCCGTCGAGGTGCGGCACCTTGGCCTGCATCGTCTCGCGATCTTGCTCGGCGAGGCAGCCGGTCACGACCACGCGCAGACCTGGATCGGCCTCTTTGAGCTGTTTGAAATGTCCCATCCGGCCGTACGCGCGCCGCTCCGCGTTGTCGCGAACGGTGCATGTATTGAGAACGAGAACGTTTGCATCTTCCGGAGTCGGGGCGATGCTATAGCCCGCCGCGGCGGCGCGATCGGCCAGATATTGCGAGTCGGCCTCGTTCATCTGACAACCGAAGGTCTCGATATAAATACTTGCCATAATCGGGTTAAAACGGGCTTCGGGGGCTCTACCGCCAACTACTGCGATGCAGTGGATACTACCGAATTCGAAGCCGCCCCGGCCCTTAGACCCGCGACCGTCGCCGTCGTCGGGCGCCCCAACGTAGGCAAGAGCGCCCTTTTCAACCGCCTGATCGGGCAGCGCCTCGCGATCGTCGAGGATTCCCCCGGCGTGACCCGCGACCGCCTCTATGCGCTGGCCGAATGGCAGGGCCGGACGTTCAGCTTGGTCGACACGGCCGGCATCGATCCGGACGCGGACAAGCATACCGAGACCAGCCTGATCACCGCGTCGACCCGCCTCCAGGCCGAAGCGGCCGCGGCCGAGGCCGACGTGATCGTGTTCGTGGTCGACGCGCAGGTCGGCATGAATCCTCTCGACGACGAAGTCGCGAACATCCTCCGGCGCACCCGCAAGCCGATCGTGCTGGTGGCCAACAAGTGCGAGTCGCCCAAAGCCCAGCAGGCCGCGCACGGCGAGTTCTTTGGTATCGGCTTCGGCGATCCGATGATCGTCTCGGCGATTCACGGCGAAGGCACTGGCGATCTGCTCGACCGGATCGTGGAGCTGCTCCCGCCCGACTCCGAAGGCACTTCGATGGAAGGCGAACTCTCGCTCGCCATCATCGGCCGCCCGAACGTCGGCAAGTCCTCTTTGCTGAACGCCTTGCTCAACGAAGAACGTGCGATCGTCTCTGACGTGCCCGGCACGACCCGCGACTCGATCGACACGATCTTCAACTGGGAAGGCAAGAAGATCCGCCTGATCGATACGGCGGGCGTCAACAAGAACCGGCAGGCCCAGAACAAGATCGAATACTTCGCCTCGCTCCGTTCGCTCTCGGCGATCGCGCGCTGCGACATCGCGATCCTGTTGTTCGACTCGATGATCGGCATGACCGCGCAGGACCGACGCCTCGCGGGCATCGCGCTCGAAGAACGCAAGGGCCTGATCATCGTCGGCAACAAGTGGGATCTCGCCCAAGAGCAGGGCGAGTATCAACAGTCCGAACTGATCGACGCCATCTACGACGGCATCCCGTTTGCGAAGTTCGCGCCGGTCACGTTCCTCTCGGCCAAGACCAAGCGCAAACTCAACAACCTGATGCCGATCGTCAAGACGGTCGCCGAGAACCTAGACCGCCGCATTCCGACGGCCAAGCTGAACGCGGTCATCCGCGACGCCTCGATGGCGCATCCGGCGCCGGCGCCTGGCGGCAAGATGTTCAAGATCCTGTACTGCCATCAACCGGCCGCGCATCCTCCGCTCTTCGTGTTCCACTGCAACGACCCAGACAAGCTCCAGTTCTCGTACAAACGCTTCCTCGAGAACATCATCCGCCAGAACTGGGACTTCACCGGCATCCCGCTCACGCTCGAGTTCCGCGCGCGCAAGGGTGAGGATCGGGAGTGATCGTGCTCGGCGCGCTGCTGATCGCGGCGTTCCTGATCGGCTCGATCCCGTTCGGCTACCTGATCGGGCGCTTCTTCTACCGCACCGATATCCGCGCGCAAGGCAGCGGCAACATCGGCGCGATGAACGCGATGCGCTCGCTCGGCAAACGCGGCGCGGTCGCCGTCCTCGTCCTCGACGCGCTCAAGGGCTTCATCCCGGTCGTCCTGATGGAACGCTTCGTTCCCAGCGACCTCGCGATCGCGCTTGCCGCATCGCTCGCGGTGGTCGGGCACTGCTACTCGCCCTGGCTCGGCTTCAAGGGCGGCAAGGGCGTTGCGACGTCGGTCGGAGCGCTCTTCGGCAT
>JALYSX010000118.1 GCA_030854585.1 Vulcanimicrobiota bacterium | reverse complement strand
CCGTAGATCACTTGATCCTTGCTGAAGAAGCCGCTGAAGCCCGGGATACCGGAGATCGCGATCACGCCCGTCAGCATCGCGACGAACGCGAACGGCAGCTTCTTCACCAGGCCGCCCATCTTGCGGACGTCCTGCTCGTTCGCGAGCGCGTGGATGATCAGGCCCGAGCCGAGGAAGAGCTGCGCCTTGAAAAACGCGTGCGTGAAGAAATGCGCGACGCCGCCTTCGTAGGCGCCGACGCCGACGCCCATGATCATGTAGCCGATCTGCGACATGGTCGAGTAGGCGAGAATGCGTTTGATGTCCCACTGCGCGACACCCAGGATCGCACCGACCAGCGCCGTCAGGCCACCGATCGTACCGACCAGCAGTTGGGCGTCGGCCGAGTGGCTCCAGAGCGGCGCGCAACGCGCGATCAAGTAGACGCCGGCCGTTACCATGGTGGCGGCGTGGATCAAGGCCGAGACCGGGGTCGGGCCTTCCATCGCGTCGGGGAGCCAGGTGTGCAACGGGATCTGCGCCGACTTCGCGGCGGCGCCGATGAAGAGCGCGACGCAGGCCGTCAGGAGCGCGACCGTCCCGAAGGAACCGGCCTTCGCGAAGACGTCGCCGAAGCCGATCGAGCCGGTCACCGCGAACATCACGAAGATCGCGAACATGATGCCGATGTCGCCGACCACGTTGAGCACGAACGCCTTGCGCGCCGCCGCTACCGCCGACGGTTTGTGGAACCAGAAGCCGATCAGGAAGTAGGACGCGAGACCGACTAGGCCCCAACCGACCAGCAGTCCGACGAAGTTGTCGGAGAGCACCAACGTGAGCATCGCGAACACGAAGAAGTTGAGGTAGGCGAAGAATCGCGCAAAAGCGCGGTCGCCGTCCATGTAACCGATCGAGTAGACGTGGATCAGGAAGCCGACGCCCGTGATGATCAGCGCCCAGAGCAGCGAGAGCGGATCGAGCAAGAGCCCGAAGTCGAAACCGGGTAGCCATGAGAGCAGCGCCTGATGCGCGCCGAGCGCACCGCCCGCGCCGTGTTGGGTACCGGCGCCCCACGAGAGCGCGGTGAAGACGAAAGCGATGCCGATCGCGGCCGAGCCGAACGGACCGGCGAGCCGGCCGAGCTGCGGGCCGAACGCCCACAGCAGGATCGCGCCGAACAGCGGCAAGAGCCAGACGGCCAGGATGAACGGATAGGATCCGTCGACGCCCATGATGTGATGCATCATCCGCGCAGCCCCGCGACTTCATCCACATCCACGTTCTTGGCATTCCTGAAGACGATCACGATGATTGCAAGGCCGATCGCGGCCTCTGCCGCGGCGACGGTGATGACCAGGAACGCGAACACGTGACCGGCGTTGTTCTGCCACATCCGCGAGAACGTCAGGAATAGCAGGTTGGCGGCGTTCCACATCAATTCGATGGACATCAGCATGATCAGCGGATTGCGGCGGAGCAGCACGCCCGCCACGCCGATGAAGAAGATGATCGACGAAAGCGCGATGTAGTTGGTGACTGCGACCTGCAGCATCTACTCGTCACCCGCGCGGACGACCGCTTCGCGCATCTCGCGACGTGCTTTGGCGGCTTGTGCGGGTGAACCCGACAGCGCCGCCTTGTCGCCGGCGAGCAGAATGACGCCGATCACGGCGACCATCAGCACGAAGGCGGTGATCTCGAACGGGAGCAGATGGACGGTGAAGAGCGCCTTGCCGAAGTCGGCAACGCTGCCGAACGTATTCGCATCGCCGGCCTGGGCGGCAAGCGCCGCGGCGCTCGGGCGCGGGGCGACGGTCGTGACGTTGCGCACCGCATACGCGGTCAGCCCGAGCAGCCCGAGCACCAGCAGACCCGCCGGAATGGCAGCCTTGGGCATCCGGTTCGGACCGGACGAGAACGGATCGACGCCGCTACTGAGCAGTGCGATCACGAAGACAAAGAGCACTAGGATCGCGCCGCTATAGACGATGATCTGCACGACGCCGAGAAACTCGGCGGAGAGCGTGATGTACATCGCGGCCAACGCCGCGAAGTGCGCGAGCAGTCCGATCACGCTGTAGACCGGCTTCTTCGCGGTCACCACCCAGACGGCGGTCGCGATCAGCACCACGGCCAAGAACGCAAAGCCGATCATCCCGCGAGCCCCTTGCGTTGGGTCTTGAGGATCTCGCCGCGCCAGGTCGCGGAGTAGCCTTCGGCGATATTGGTGGTCGACTTCTCGTCGGCGACCTTGCCGAGATCCGAGGGGATGCCGCCCGGCCGCTCGTCCGGCGCGTCACCCACGCC
>JALYSX010000095.1 GCA_030854585.1 Vulcanimicrobiota bacterium | reverse complement strand
CTCCCGAGCCTCGCGGTCCTGACCTTCATCGTGCCGTTTCTCGGCGTCGGCTTCTGGCCCGCCGTGGTCGCGCTTACCCTGCTCGCCATCCCCCCGATCGTGATCAATACCGATCTCGGTCTGCGCGCCGTCGACCCGGCCGCACTCGACGCGGCGCGCGGCATGGGCATGACCGAGCGCCAAGCCTTTGCACGAGTGGCCTGGCCGCTCGCCTTGCCGGGCGTGGTCACCGGTCTGCGCACGGCCGCGATCGAGGTGGTCGCGAGCGCCACCCTGGCAACGTTCGTCGGCGCCGGCGGTCTGGGTGATCGGATCGTCAATGGCATGCAGACCGGGAACAATGCCGTCCTCTACGCCGGCGCGATCGCCGTCGCCGTCCTCGCGTTGGCCGTCGAACTGCTCGGCGGCGCACTCTCCAAACGGATAGGAGTCTCGACATGAACCTCACCCGCGCGCACGTGCTCGGACTGATCGGCGCGACGGCGTTGCTGCCGTCATGCTCCGGGGGGAGCGGCACCGCCATCCGGATCGGGTCGAAGAACTTCACCGAAGAGTATGCGGTCGCCGAGATCTACGCGCAAGCACTCGAGGCCAAAGGCTTCAAGGTCGATCGGAGCAAGTTCGATCTCGGCTCGACCCAGATCGCGATGGCCGCATTGCAACGTGGAGACATCGATCTCTATCCGGAGTACACCGGCACCGGGCTGCTCGACGTCCTGCATCTTCCCGCGATGCGCGATGCGAACGCGATCTACAGAACCGTACGCGACGCATACGCGAAGCGATACCATCTGACGTGGCTGACGCCTTCGCCGATGAACGATTCGCAAGCGCTCGCGACGACGAAAGCGATCGCCGAGAAATACGCGATCACGACGCTCTCGAAGCTCTCGACGCTCGCGCCGCAACTGCGGTTGGCGACCATTCCGGAGTTCACCAGCCGCGCCGACGGCCTGCCCGGCCTTCAAAAATTCTACGGGGGCTTCAAGTTCAAGGACGTCAAGACGTACGACATCGGCCTGAAGTACGACGCACTGCTCCAAGGCAGCGCCGATATCGCGACCGCGTTCACGACCGATGGCGCGATCGCCGCGAACGACCTGGTGATCGTCATCGACGACCGACACTTCTGGCCGGCCTACAACGTGGCGCCGGTCGTGCGCGACGACGTGCTCGCCAAGCATCCGCAGATCGCGACGGTCCTGAACGCCGTCTCGCCGCTGATCACCGACGTCGCCGCCCGGCAGATGAACTTCGCGATCGAGCACGACAAGGCCGACCCGGCCGAGGTCGCCGCCAAGTTCCTCAAGGAGCACGCGCACTGAGCACCGGCGGGGCGGCGATCGCGTTCGAGAACGTCTTCGCGCGCTATCCCAATTCCGATCGCGATGCCGTTGCGAACGTCACGCTCGCGGTCCCGGCCGGCTCCTTTGCGGTCTTGGTCGGCCCGTCGGGCTGCGGCAAGTCGACGCTGTTGCGAACGGCGAACCGACTGGTCGTGCCGACGACCGGACGCATCATGCTCGACGGCGTCGACGTCGCGAGCCTCGAACCGACGCAGTTGCGCCGGTCGATCGGGTACGCGATCCAGGCGGTCGGGCTCTTCCCGCATATGACCGTCGCGCGCAATGTCGCGATCGTGCCGGAACTGCTCGGCTGGACTCGCGACGAGATCGCCGAACGCGTCGACGAACTGCTCGCCCTCGTCGATCTGACTCCGGTGCGCTATCGCGACCGCTACCCGCGCGAGCTCTCCGGCGGAGAGGCCCAACGTGTCGGCGTGGCACGCGCGATCGCCGCGCGTCCGCGTGCGCTACTGATGGACGAGCCGTTCGGCGCGGTCGATGCGATCGTGCGCGCGTCGCTGCAAGACGAACTGCTCCGGATCGCGCGCTCGCTCGCGACGACGGTCTTGTTCGTCACGCACGATGTCGACGAAGCCTTACGCCTGGCCGACCGGCTGGTGGTGATGCGCGAGGGGCGGATCGTGCGCGATGGCACGCCGGTCGTCGTGCTGGAGGACCCGCAAGATGCGTACGTGCGCGATCTCTTCGGCGACGACGAGACGCGAGCGTTCCGCTTGCAGCGCGCGCGTCGCGCCCGGCCGGCGTGAGCTACCTCTTCTCGCATCTGGACCGCGTCGCACAACTCGGTGCCGCGCATCTGTGGCTGGTCGCGGTCGCGTTGGTGCTGGCGACCGCGATCGCGCTACCGCTCAGCGTCCTCGCCGCGCGCTCGACCCGGATCGAGACTTCGCTGCTCGGCGTTCTCGGTGTGGTCTATACGATCCCGAGTCTGGCGCTGCTCGCGGTGCTGGTCACCTGGATCGGTCTCGGCTTCACGACCGTGTTGATCGCACTCGTCGCCTACGGTCAGTTCGTGCTCGTGCGCAACATCGCCGCAGGCCTACGCGCCGTTCCGCCCGCCGCCATCGATGCCGCGCGCGGCCTCGGTCTCTCGCCACAGCAGAGGCTCGTGCGCATCGAATTCCCGCTCGCACTCCCGGCGATCCTCGGCGGTCTGCGCATCGCCGCCGTCTCGATGATCGCGATCGCCACCCTCGCCGCCTACGTCGGCGCCGGCGGCCTCGGCACGCTCATCTTCGAAGGCCTCGCCTTCCACCAACCCGAGCGAACCTTAGCCGGCAGCCTCTGCGCAATGCTGTTGGCGATCGTCATCGACGCGGGCTTTCGCGTAGCCGAGAAGCGCGCGACGCGCTATCGCGCTTCCACCGCGTCATCCTGAGGAGCGAAGCGCCTCGAAGCGCTGCTATGGTTTCAGGTACTGGTTCAGCCAGTTGGCGAGGATGTGCAGACGCTCGACGCGATGGATGGGGCTGCCGGTTCGGGAGAGGTCGTGGGTTTCGTTCGGGACCATCACGTACTTGACGGTGCGGCCGAGGATCTTGAGCGCGTTGAATTCTTGCAGCGTCTGATCGATCGGGGTGCGGATGTCGTCGCCGCTGTGCAGGATCAGAAGCGGGGTGTGCACGCCGGCGACGTAACTGACGGGGGACTGCGCAAGGTACTGATTGCCCGCCTCCCAAGGAAGACCCCAGGCCTTCTTTCCGCCGAGGGCGTTGTCCGAGGCGAGATCCGCCGCGAGTTGCTCGGTTGCGAGGTTACTGACGACGCGCTCGGCGATCGCGACCTTGTAGCGGTCCGTGTGCGAGATCACCCAGAGCGAAGCGAAGCCGCCGTAGGAACCGCCCGAGACCCCAAGGCGCGCCGCATCGACGTCGGGGCGCTTGACGGCTTCGTCCATCACGGCTTGCACGTCGTCGAACATCACGTCGCCGAAGTTCTTGACAAGCGCTTCCTGAAAGCCGTAGCCTGCCCCGGTGCTGCCGCGCGGATTCGAATAGACGACGTTGTAGCCGAGACCCGAGAGATACTGGAACTCCTGGAAGAACGAATCGCCGAAGTGCGTCGCCGGACCGCCGTGGATGTCCAGGATGGTCGGATGCTTCCCGCCCTTCGCACCGCCAACGGCGGGCATGAACCATGCCGGGATCGCGATGCCGGCCGGATCGGTCACGGTCATCGCTTGCGGATGCGCGAGCGCGAGCGTTGCGAGCAGTTTCGCGTTGACGTCGGTGATGCGACGCGGGGTACCGCCGGCGACCGAGGTGACGTAGACGTCCGCCGGATGCGTGGCGTCGCTATACAGATAGGCGATACTGCCACCGTGCGACATCGAGCACGACCAGGCTTCGCCGCGCTCCGGCGTGAGGTCGGTCATCGTGCCGGTGGTCGCATCGACCGTGCGCAGGTTCGCGTAAGCCGGCCCGTCGGCATTGATCACGAACGATCCGTCGCCGGGAACGAAGAGCGGCCCGCATTGACCGCCGCCTTCTTTCATATCCGCGAGGACGCTGTCGCCGAAGAGCGTCGCGTCCTTGTTCGCCAGCACGCGTGCATCGGAGCCGTCCGCGTTGGCGCTCAGCAGCGCCGGATACTCCGACGGATCGTAGACGCCGCTGGAGAAGAACCAGAGCCGGTCGCCGGCGTTCGCGTACGTCTCGCCGGTATTCGATACCGCGCCGGTCGCGAGCTTGCGTATAGCGCCGCCTTTGGTAGGGATAGTGTAGATGTCGTTCGGTCCGAGACTCGGGCTCTCGTAGCGAAGCGAGTCGAACGCGATCGTGCGATTGTCGGGCGACCAGCCGCCGAAGTTTTCGCCCCACGTCCCGAACGTGAGTTGACGCGCGTTGCCGCCATCGGCGTTCGCGATCCAGAGATGCGGATGCTGGTCGTAGACGTAGCCCGCCCCGTTGCCCTCGAAGTGCATGGTGGTGATCTGGCGGACGTCGGTCTTCTTCTGCGACGTCTTGGGCTGATAGCCCGCGTTGCCGAAGTTGACGAAGGTCGGGTGCGCTTCGTCCGTCGCGACGACGGTGTACGCGAAGTGCTTCCCGTCATGCGAGAAGACCGCCCCACCCGCGCCGTCCTTGGCATGCGTCAGTTGTGCGATCTTTCCGTTGCCGACGCGATACATGAAGATCTGCGGCTTCTTATCCTTGCCGGGCCGGACGAACGCGAAGCCGCTCGAGTCCGGCGCCCACGAGGCACCACCGTCGTGCGGACCCGCAGCGGCGACGTGGCTTGCGCCGCTCGCGATGTTGACGAGCAACAGGCTCGATTCGTAACGGTTCTTCTGCGGGTTCAAGCGTTGCGTGCCGACCGCCACCCACTTGCCGTCGGGCGAGATCTGCGCACCGGCGAGCAAGGTGAATTTGAAGAGGTCTTCGGCTTGGACCGGGCGCGCCGAGGCCGGTCCTGCGGCGAAGACGGCAGAAAGAAGAAAGGCGAGGGCTACGACGAGGCGGATGATCTGCATCCTGCGGCGCTTCGCCGCAGGCCGAGCTAGGCCTTGATGCAGAGGTTGACGCCGAATCGCTCGTCGGCATCGGTCCAGGTCTTGGTCAGGCGGAAGCCCGCCGCTTCGACGGCTCGCGTCATCGATTCACGATCGAACTTGTAGGACGACTCCGTGTGGATCCGCTCGCCCTCGGCGAACGCCACCTCGATGTCGAGCGCTTCGACGCGCACGCGCTGCTTGCGCGTCGACTCGAGGAAAGAGTCCACCACGCCGCGCACCGGATCGTAGATCGCGATGTGTTCGAACGAGCGCAGGTCGAAGGTCGCGCCGAGTTCGCGATTTATGCGCGCGAGCAAATTCTTGTTGAAGGCGGCGGTCACGCCGGTTGGATCGTCGTAGGCCGCTTCGAGCACCGCGGGATCTTTCTTCAGGTCGGCGCCGACCAGCAAACCGTCGCCCGGCAACAGGCTCGCGTTCATTTTCTTCAACAATGCGTCCGCCGAGACGGGGTCGTAGTTGCCGATGTTCGAGCCCATGAACATCGCGAGCACGCGACGTTCGCGCGTGAGTTCGGGCGAGCCGAGGACGTCGAAATAGTCGGCTACGTAGCCGCGGATGCGCAACTGCGGATAGGTGTCGGCGAGCGAACGCGCACTGCTTTCGAGCGCGTCGGCCGAGATGTCGATCGGGCTGTAGCGTAACGAACCCTGCGCCCGCAACGCCTCGTCGATCAGAACACGCGTCTTGATAGCGCTGCCGCTACCGAGCTCCAAGAACTCGACCGGCTCCTCGAGCGCGCGTACGATCTCCCAGCCGGATTCGTGCAAGATCTCGGTCTCGGCGCGGGTCAGGTAGTACTCCGGCAGGTGGGTGATCGCATCGAAGAGCGCCGAGCCCAGGTCGTCGTAGAAGTACTTCGAGGGAAGCCGCTTGCCCGAAGGAGCCAAACCCGCGACGACATCTTCGGCGAACGTGGCGGTCCGCGTGAGGTGCGGGACGGTCACGATCTCGAGACGGTCCGATATCGTCGTCAAGGTCGAATGCATTTGAGCCCTCTTTCCCGGTATTGCGACTCCCAACCCAGGTTCGGATTGGGAGGATGCGCGTTTGGGCAGAAACTCCCTTGAAGGCTAAGGAGAGAAGAGAAAGGACCGCATGATCCATCAGGACGTCGCAATTCCGGTCGAGGGCACCTCGATGTCGGCCTACCTGGCCCGCCCCGAGGAGGGGTCCGGGACCCACGCGGCCGTGATCATCATCCCCGAGATCTATGGGATCACGCCGGAGATGCGGGCGATCGCCGACCACATGGCCGGGGCCGGCGGGGTGGCGCTTGCGATCAATTTCTATCACCGCGTCGATCCGAACTTTTCGCCCGGCTATGGCGAGGCCGGAATGCACGCCGGCGTCGCCGCTGCCAAGACGGTCACGCGTGCCTCGCTCCATGCGGACGTCGCGGCCGCAATCGCGTGGCTGAACGCTCAGGAGTTCGTGCGCGCGGGCTATGTCGCGACCTGGGGCTTCTGCATCGGCGGCGCGGTCGCGTTCGTCACCGCCGACCTGCCGGGCCTGCGCGGTGCGGTCTGCTTCTACGGCGGCCAGATCACCCGCCCGTTCATGAGCGGTGAGCCGGAAGGCCTGAGCGACGTCGACAAGGTCGGAGTTCCGCTACTCCTCGTCTACGGCGGCGAAGATACGGGCATCCCGGCCGACGCGATCACGCGCACCGCAGCGGCCCTCGAAAGCGCGGGCAAGGCGTTCCAGATCCAGACGTATCCGAAGGTCGGGCACGCGTTCTTCCGCCACGGCACGCAGCACGCGCTCGCGGAGAAGTCGGACCAGTCCGACGAAGCGGTTGCGGAAGCGAGCGCCGATGCCTGGCACCTGACGCTCGCGTTCTTCAAGAAGATCTTCGACACGGCGGTTCCCGAGAAACCGGTCTAGGCCGTCTTCTCGAATGCCGCGCGAAGGCGCGATCTGCGGAAGCCGTAGATCGCATAGATGATGATGCCGATCAAGAACCATACGCCGAAGCGCCGCCAAGTGATCGCGTCGAGGCCGGACATCATATACAGGCAACCGGCAGCGCCGAAGATCGTGAATATCCACACGAGCGGCGCCTTGAACGGGCGGCGAGCGTCGGGGCGCGCGACCCGAAGCACCGCGACGCCGATGCAGACGATCGCGAACGCCGAGAGCGTGCCGATGTTCACGAATTTGAGCAGCACGTCGAGTGGGAATGCGGCCGCGCAGATCGCGACGATGATGCCGGTGATCGTAGTAGTGCGAGCCGGGGTGAGGAAACGCGGCGAGACCTTCGAGACCGCGGGCGGAAGCATCCGGTCGCGCGCCATGACGTAGAAAATGCGGATCTGGCCCAGCAACGATGTCAGCATCACGGTCAGGTTGCCGGCGATGCCGCCGATTCCGACGATGACCAGCAGCCAATAGCTGTGACTCGTGCCGTTGACGGCGTCGAGCATCGCCGCACCGCCATCGCCGGTGATCTTCGTATACGGCAGCGCCCCGACCGTCGCGAACGCGATCGCGCAGAAGAGCAACGCCCCGATGACGAGCGACAGGATGATGGCTAACGGAACGTCGCGCGACGGGCGGACGGCCTCCTCCGAGGCGACCGTCACCGTATCGAAGCCGATGTACGCGAAGAAGACGAGCGCGGAACTCCCGACGATGCCGTTCCATCCGAACGGAGCGAGCGGATGCAGGTTCGATGGATGGATGAACGGTATCATCGCTGCTATGAAGACGATCATCGCTACGATCTGTACGATGACGAAGCCCGCGTTGACGTTGGAAGACTCGCGGATGCCGATGGCCACGATCGCGGTGACGACGAGGGTTATCGCGAACGCGATGACGTCGATCTGGAAATGCCCCTTCGCGAAATCGATCGAGGCGGTCGTCGCCCACGCCGGCAGATGCCAACCGAAGAGCTCGGCGATGAGGCCTTGCGCGTAGGACGACCACGATGAGGCCGTCGGAGCGACGCTCACCCCATATTCGAGGATGAGATCCCAGCCGATGATCCACGCGACGATCTCACCGAGCGTCGCATAGGCATAGGTGTAGGCGCTCCCCGCGACCGGGACCATCGCGGCGAACTCCGCGTAGCAGAGCGCGACTGCGACGCAGACGAGACCCGAGAGCAAGAACGAGATGACGACGCCGGGTCCCGCATGTAGCGCGCCCGGTCCGACCGTCGGGAAGATCCCGCCGAGCATCGTTCCGAGGCCGATGCACGTAAGCGCCGGCCACCCGAGGACCCGACGCAAGGCCGGGCCGTCGGATTCCGAGGCGGTCCACTCGAGCGGCTGCCGCGCGAACAAGCGGCGCAGCAGCTGGGTCAACTACGTGGCGGTCTTTTGGCAGACGGACTTGATGGCGCTCTCGGCTTCGGCATCGGGTGTGGTCTTATGATCGTAGCCGTACATCGCCATGTAGATCGTGCCGTCCCATGACGTGAACAGCATCTCCACGTCCATCTCCTTACCCTTGGCCTGTTCGCTGGTTCCGGTCGCCTTGACCAGCAAGGCGGGATGGTCGCCGCAGATATTGATCTGCTGCTTGCTCTGGACGGTGGTGTTCTTCATGCCGCCCGACGACGAGATCGAACCCGTATCGAACGAGTTGACGTTGACATCCTTCGACGATTTGACCGGCGACTTGAAGAGCACGATCAACTGATCGGGACTGCTCTTATCGCCCTTCGTCCAGACGCTCACGACGAACGTATTCATCTTGGATTCGAATCCGGTCGGAACTTTGAAGTCGAGGCTATCGGTCGTACTGCCGCAGCCGGCTAAGGCGGCCGCAAAGACAAGGCCGCAAGCGGCCGCATACAGGCGTTTCATATGGACTCCTACTTTTCGTAGGAGTAGAGGCGCGCCTGCCTGTCTGCGATGTCGGCGATGTAGGCGTGGGTCTCGTCGTAGGGCGGAACGCCGCGGGACTGCGCGACCGCGCCGGGCCCGGCGTTGTAAGCCGCGAGCGCGACGGCGTACGGGTCGGCGTAGCGTCCGCGGTAGTCGGCCACGTAACCGCCGAGCAAGGCGGCCGATCCCGCGATCGAATCGTCCGGGTCGAACGGATCGACGCCGGCGTCCGACGCCGTATCGAGCGTGAACTGGCCGATGCCGACCGCACCGGCGCTCGAGAGCGCGCGCGGATCGTAGGCGGACTCTTGAAGCAACACGGCCGCCAAGAACTCCGGCGGAAGGTCGTGCCTGCGTGCGACGCGCGCCGTCTCGACCGCGAAGTGCAGTGCCGACTCGGGCTGGATCTGCAGGTTCGTGTGAAGGATCGCCCGTGCGATCGCAAGCTCCGGAGCGCGCACGCGACCGCCGTCGAAGAGCGGTCTTGCGCCGTAAATACCGTCGGTCTGCGCTTCGACGCGAGGCCAGGTCAACGCGATGTTAAGCAGGTGCGCGACGCGCGGAACTCCGGCCGGCGTTCGCGGGTATACCGCAGAGGTGGCGTTAGCGCAGGCGCACAACAACACCAGCGTACTCGCGGCGCACGAGAAGGATCGGGTCGGAAATGGCAGTCGCAGCAGCAGCTCTCGCGGTCCTCATCGTCGGTGATCTTGCATCGACCTTCTTCTACCACGTGCCGCAACATCTCTGGTTCACGCTGCACCTGCGCACCCACCACGACCGCCGACGCTCGTTCTGGGACCATGCGGTGCTCTCGCGCGACCCCGCGATCCTGCTCGACGGCATTCTCGGCGCCATTCCCTATCTCGCGATCGCCGCGATCGTCTGGCAGTGGTCGTGGCCCGGCGCGCTGCTCGGGCTCGCACTCGGACAGCTCCACGTGTGGTGGCGCCATACGAGCGATCTCGGCTGGCAGACGCCCGCGTGGCTGTTCGCCGTCCTACGCCCGTTGCAGATCGTCTTGCCGGAAGATCACGACGGCCACCACCGCAATCCCGAGGTCGAATTCGGCGACATCTTCCGCTTCTACGACGCACCCGCGCGCGCGCTGATGGCGTGGCTCTCGCCGTCGAGCCGCCGCGTACGTAACGCCGCTCTCCGGCGCAGCGGATCGCCCGGTTGACCGTCCCAGTCAAACGTGTCCTGTTCCTGATCTCGGATACGGGCGGCGGCCATCGCGCCGCAGCCAATGCGATCGCTGCGGCGCTCGATGAGATCCACGAACCGATCGCCTTCGAACACCGCATCGACGACGTCGCCACCCAGTTCCGCTTCCCCCTCACGCAACTCGGCAACGCCTACGCGACCGCGCTCAAGTATGCGCCGGTCGTCTACGGCGCGCTCTATCATGCCACCAACGGGCGGCGGCGCTACAGGTTGCTGGTCCGATTGGGCGATCCGCTCTATCGCAAGAGCCTGATCGCGCTCTACATCTCCTATCGCCCCGACGTCATCGTCTCCACGCACCCACTTCTGAACGAACCCGCGTTGCGCGCGCGCGATGACGCCGGCATGCGCGCGATCCCGTTCGTAACGGTGATCACCGATCTCGGTCGCGTCCACGAGTCCTGGCTGACGGACGAGGCGAATGCGATCGTCGTGCCCGCACGCGAGGTCTACGATAGCGCTCGCTCGCGCGGCGTCTCGCTCGAACGCCTGCGTCTGATCGGCCACCCGATCCATCCGAAGTTCGACGACGTCGAAGGCACGAAGACCGAGATGCGCGAGCGCCTCGGACTGCCTGCCGATGCGACGATCGTACTCCTGATGGCCGGCGGCGAGGGCGGCGGGAAGCTGTACGACACGGCGGTCGCGCTCGCGAAAGCGGCGCTTCCGTTGCACTTGGTGGTGGTCTGCGGCCGCAACGAGGCGCTGCGCGCAAAGCTCGCCGAGATCGCGCCATCGTTGCCGACGCCACTCACGCCGATCGGCTTCACGGACCGCGTCCCCGAGCTCTTCGGCGCCGCCGATCTGCTCGTCACAAAAGCCGGTCCCGGCGCGATCGCCGAAGCCGACGCCGCCGAGCTACCGATGATCGTCTACGACTACGTCCCGGGTCAAGAGCTCGGCAACGTCGAGTTCGTGCGCGAAAACGACCTCGGTGCGGTCGCACTCGGCGGCCCGAACGACGTGATCGCCGCCGTTCGTGGCCTCCTCGCCGATCGGCGACGCCTGGAGACGATCCGCGAACGTCAGCGGGCCGTTGCACCCGTCCGCTCGTCGCGCCGCATCGCGCATCTGATCGCAGAGATGGCGACGAGCGGCGTCCTGCCGACTAACGTCTGACCAGGAATCCGCGCGGCGCGAACGTGAAGCCGAACTTCTCCTCGCGCTCGCGATCGCGCCGGTAGTCGTCCGGGAATTCGCGCTCGTAGCGCTCGACCGCTTCGTAGGGACCCGGTCCCCAGTCCGGGAGAACCGGATGTCCGTTGATGTTCCCATCTTCGACGATCAGATAATCGCCGGGCTTGAGGAACTCGCGCAAGAGCATCAGCTCCCCGTAAACATGCTCGGCGCGGTGGTCGCTGTCGACGATCGCGAAGATCCGCCCGGGCCGCCGCGCGATCGTCTCGCGCAGTGCCTCACGCACGGCCGGACTCGTCGAAGAATCGTGGATGAAACGGATGTTCGGATCGGTGCGTACGGTCGGATGGACGAGGTCGTCGATATCGACGGAGACGATCTCCGCATCGATCCCGGCCAGGTCTAGGAC
>JALYSX010000069.1 GCA_030854585.1 Vulcanimicrobiota bacterium | reverse complement strand
GCCTCTTGGCCGGCAAGCACGTTCTCCTCGCGATGTTCCTTGCGGAACCACTGCTTGATCTTGTGCTTCGCGCTCGACATCTTGACGATCGAGAGCCAATCCAGCGACGGACGCCCGCTTGACTTGTTCACCAAGATCTCGCAGATGTCGCCGTTGGAGAGCGTCGAGTCGAGCGGCACGATGCGCCCGTTGACTTTGGCGCCGACGCAGTGATTGCCGACATCGGTATGCACAGCGAACGCGAAGTCCAGCGGGGTTCCCCCGGCCGGCATGTTGTAGACGTCGCCGCGCGGCGAGAACACGAAGACCTGACTGTCGAACAGGTCGAGCTTGAGGCTCTCCATAAACACGCGCGAGTCGCGCATGTCCTTCTGCCATTCGAGCAACGCGCGCAACCAGGAGAGCTTGTTCTCGAACTGGTCGGCCTTGCCGCCTTCTTTATAGCGCCAATGCGCCGCGATGCCGTACTCGCTGGTGCGATGCATCTCCCAGGTACGGATCTGCACTTCGAGCGGATCGCCGTGCGGGCCGACGACGGTCGTGTGCAGCGACTGGTACATGTTCGGCTTGGGCATCGCGATGTAGTCTTTGAAGCGCCCCGGAAGCGGCGTCCAGAGCGCGTGCACCGCGCCGAGCGCGGCATAGCAGTCCTTGACGGAGTCGACGATGATCCGGATCGCGATCAGATCGTAGATCGTCGAGAAGTCGCGACCCTTCTTCAGCTTCGTGTAGATCGAATAGAAGTGCTTGGGGCGCCCTTGGATCTCGGCGTCGACCTTGAGGCTCGCGAACTCTTCGCGTAGCGATCCAATCACGGTTTCGACGTCGGCTTCGCGATCGTCGCGGGTCTTGTTCACACGTTCGACGATCTCGCGATAGCGCTCCGGATCGAGATAGCGCAGACACAGGTCCTCGATATCCCACTTGATTTTCCAGATCCCGAGCCGGTGCGCGATCGGCGCGTAGATGTCGAGCGTCTCGCGCGCGATGCCTTGTTGCTTGGCCGGCGAGAGCGACGCGAGCGTCCGCATGTTGTGGAGGCGGTCGGCGAGCTTGATGATGATGACGCGGATGTCCTTGGCCATCGCCATGAACATCTTGCGCAGATTCTCGACCTGGGCATCTTCTTTGGATTGGTACGGAATGCGCGTCAGCTTGGTGACGCCGTCTACCAGGCTTGCGATCTCCTCGCCGAACTGCGCGGCGACTTCTTCGCTCGTGATACTCGTGTCTTCGACCACGTCGTGGAGCAAGGCGGCCGCGACCGTCTGGCGGTCCATCTCGAGGTCGGCCAGGATCACCGCGACCGCCAGCGGATGCTCGATGTAGGACTCGCCCGAGGCACGGCGTTGCCCCTCATGGGCGTCCTCCGCCACCTGGTAGACCCGCGTAAGCCACGACCCGTCAAGGGACGGGTCGTAGGACTGTACTTTGGCAACGAGTTCAGCGACCGTCATAGGTGTAGGCTCTATTTTGCCACACTCGGGCAATTTTGCCTAACGGGACGCTCTAGAAGTCGGTCAGATTGTCCCGGAAGATGATGCCGGCGACCTTACCCAGAGGGGTCAGCGAGAACTGCATCAGGACGCTACCATTTAGGCAGTTGGCTCGGTAGACGTACGTCTTGGAGCCTTCGGGGACGCCCTCGGCGTTTCGGTAGCCCATCCACTGCATGGCCTTGAGGCCGCCGAGCTGGCGTAAGGCGGCAGCCGTGTGGGAGACCTGGTCGGCGTCGGCGAGCGCGTTCAGTTCGCCGGTGTACTTGGTCCGGTCGATCGTCCCGAGCTGCCAGGCCACGAACTGCTGGGTCGCGACCTTAGTCGCGGCCGGCTCTTCGGGCGGGAGCGGGGTCGGCGCAGGGGTCGGCGACGCGTGAGCGCGAGCCGACGCGGCCCGCGGGGCGATCGACGAGAACGCGAAGAGCGAGGTCGCGGCGACCAGCATGAGAGCTACGAGAATGCGCATGTGCCTGCTAACGTTTAATACGAGATGAACGTCTCGACCGCGATTCCGTCGAGGGCGTCGCGCCCCTTGAGCGCTTCGAGTTCGATCAGGAATGCGAACGCTTCGACCTGCGCTCCGAGACGCTCGAGCAAGCGCCTGGTCGCGGCGGCGGTTCCGCCGGTCGCGAGCAGATCATCGACCACGAGCACCTTGTCGCCATTGCCGAGCGCATCGGCGTGGATCTCGAGCGAGTTGGTCCCGTACTCGAGCGCGTAGGACTCCGAAAGCTTGCTGTACGGGAGTTTCCCGGGTTTGCGCACGGGGACGAAGCCCGCGCCGATCGCGTACGCCAGCGGCGCGCCAAGCATATAACCGCGCGCTTCAATACCGACCACGTAGTCGATTCCCCGTCCCTTGAAGCGGTCGACGAACAGGTCGATCGCTTCTTTAAAACCTTGCTTATCCTTCAGTAACGGGGTAATGTCACGGAAAAGGATCCCGGGAATCGGAAAATCCGGGATTGCGCGGATGAGCGTTTCGATAGCCACGGGGGCGGGATTCCGTGGAGACGGTCGACGCGCCTCCCTTATTGAAAAGAGGTACAATTTGAAGCAGAAGTTGCTGGCCGCGGCGCTGACGCTCTCCCTCGCCTCCGGGGTGGTCGCCCCGGCCATGGCCGACGGCGGAGCCAGCGTCCGGAACATCATCTTGGTCGGCGCGGCTGCGGGCGTGCTGATCACGAACTACAACCATAAGGTCCGCGCGAAGCGGGCCGAGATGCAAGAGACTACCCGCAGGCAGACCGCCTATCGCACGTGGTTCTACCAGAAATACGGGTACTACCCGACGTACGACCAGTTCAAGAAGTGGTACTACCAGACGTATGGAGTCGATCCCGGATAACCGGATCCGCCGCCCCCCCACCGAGCCGTCCCGTCCCGGATGGCTCGGTCTATTCTTCGGGGAGACCGATTCCCGACGCCTGACCGTCGCGTTCTCGTTCGCGATCGCGATCGTCGCCATTCTCGCGCCGATCTTCGTGGCGCTCATGGCCTCACGCACCGCGCCGGCCGACGATACCGTTACCAACGTAGAAGTCGTCGCGATCAGCCACAAACCCAAACCGACGTCGTCGCCGACGCCGCGCCCGACCCCGACGATCCGGCCGCTCGCTCTCGCGCAGGTCGTCGATCCCGGTAGATCGGCGCGCCGCGAGATCGTCAAGAAGCCGGCGGCGAATCGACCGAAAGTCGTCACCAAGTATCACAGCAAACCGATCGTCTCGGTACCGGTCGGCGGTCAAGGCGCAGGCGCTGGACGCAAGGGCACCGTCGGCAGCCTCGGCACCGGCGGGAACGGCAGCGGTGCGGGCGATCAAGGGAACGGGAGCGGCGGCGTGTGCGGCGCGGTCGACTTCGCAGATCCGAGCGCGGCCAGCCTCGACGCCGCAAACGGCATCTGGATCTACGACGGCATCCAGATGAGCGTGCACTATGCCGACGGGCACGCCGAGACGGTCACCCTCGACTATCCGTGGCACTATCGCAACCCGGCGATGGATCCGTTCAAGAACACGAACGCGCCGATGCTCTTCCAGTTCCCGCCCAAGTCGCTGCGGGCGAACGAGCCGGCCCTCGTGCAGTACGTGATGGCCCATACCGATCTGATGGGTACCACCCAGCTCAACGAGTGCGCGAACATCCCGCCGCCGGCGACGCCCCGGCCCTGACCAGGCGGGCGCCGTCGGCCTGGCCAAGCAGACGGGATGAGCGTCACGTTCGCAAGCGATAACAACGCCCCGGTCGCGCCGGCCATCCTCCGCGCGCTCGAAGCGGCGAACGCGGGCGACGCGGTCGGCTACGGACACGACCCGTATACGGAACGCGCGGTCGCGCGTTTCCGCTCGATCTTCGGCGACGATACCGGCGTCTATTTCGCGTTCAACGGGACCGGCGCGAACGTGATGACGTTCGGCGCGACGCTACGCTCGTTCGAAGCCGTGATCGCGCCCGCGAGCGCGCACCTGACGACTGACGAGTGCGGCGCGCTCGAACGGATCACGGGTTGTAAGATCCTGAACGTCCAGACCGGGGCCGACGGGAAGCTCACGCCGGAGTTGGTCGCGCCGCTGCTCGGTCGCGGCGACGACGCGCATCACGTGAAGCCGCGCGTGCTCTCGATCTCGCAAGCGACCGAGTTCGGTACGGTCTACACGCCGGGCGAACTACGAGCGCTCTCGTCGCTCGCGCACGCGAACGGGCTCTTCGTGCACGTCGACGGCGCACGTATCGCGAACGCCGCGGTCGCGCTCGGCGCTGGCTTGCGAGAATCGACGCGCGATTGTGGCGTCGATGTGCTGACTTTCGGCGGCACGAAGAACGGCTCGATGTACGGCGAGGCGGTGCTCTTCTTCGACGAAGCGCTCCACGGCGGCGCGGCCGAACATGCACGCAAACAGACCACCCAGCTCGCTTCCAAGATGCGCTTCATCGCGGCCCAGTTCGAAGCTCTGCTCACCGACGGCCTGTGGCACGCGAACGCCGTGCACGCAAACACCATGACCGCGCGACTCGCCGCGCGCATAGCCGATATCCCCGGCATCGAGATCACGCGCGCGGTCGAGACGAACGCGATCTTCGCCAGCCTCGATCGCGCCGCGATCGCACGCGCGCAGGCCGAGTTCTTCTTCTACACCTTCGACCACGCGCGCCCGGAAGTGCGCTGGATGACGTCCCACGCCACGCGCGAGAGCGACGTCGACGCCTTCGCCAACGCGCTCGCGCGGGCGCTCGGATGACTCCAGGTAGACGATCGCCCGGTGCCTAAAGGTCCCGGGGATGAAGCTTCGCCTCGTTGCAACTGCGCTCGCCTTGACGCTGATCTTCTCGGCCGCCCCGGCCTCGGCGGCGATCCCCTTGCTCGCAAGCGTCCACACGGTGACCGCGGACGACGGTAGCGCGCGCATCACGCTCACGTTCAACAGCCCCGCACCCGTCACCCGAGTCGTGCACAACGTCGCGAACCTGGTGCACGTAATCTTCCTGGGCTCGACGATCGGTCCGAGCGCGCGTCCGATGGTTCCGCCCGGCGGCGAGATCCGTTCTGGCACGTTCAGCGATTTTGCGGGGATCGGCTTCCGGCTCGACCTGTTGCTCGTGAAGAGCGTTCCGGTCCGCGTCGAGTCCACGCCCGGCACGAATGTCGTCATCGTCCACGTGTCGGCCGCTCATTCCGATGTCGAAGCGTCGGCGAGCGGGCCCGTGCAGACCTTCAACGGGATGCAGACGGTCTACGTCCCGCTCTCGTTTGCCGACGTCAGCGAAGTCGCGGGCATTCTCGTCAAGGATTCGACGGTCTCCTCGCTGGACGGCTTCACGCCGCTCTCACCGTTTGCGGCACCGACGCCGAATCCGAATAGCAGCGGCAGCTCGGGCCCGAGCACCAAGACGCCGACCTATGTGACGTTGCCGACCGCGAACATCATGACGAAGGACGTTCCCAACGGCAAACGCCTGGACGAGCACGTCGCGATCGATCGGCGTTTGAACGCGGTCGTGTTGACCGGCACGCCCGACCAGATCGCATCGTATAGGCAGATCATCAGACTCATCGACGTCCCGGAACAGAGCATCCTGATAGAAGCCGAAATCGTCGAATTGACGGAGAGCGGCGCGCAGGACCTCGGCCTCGACTTCTCGCCGGGCGGCGGCCCGCTCGGGACCGGAGCGCTAACGTTGAACTCGGGAAGCCGCGCCACGTCGACCGCGGCCCTGCGCGTCGAACTGAACGCGCTCTCGCTCAAGGGCGCCGCGAAGATCCTCGCGCGCCCGCGGATCCTGACGCTCAACGCGAAGACCGCCGCGATTCTGAGCGGTGAAGCAGTGCCGATCATCAACTCGGTGCTTGTTCCGAGCGGCGGCGGGACGATCATCGAGAATCAAGTGCAATACATCAACGTCGGCGTCAGCCTGCAGATCCTCCCGCGCGTTTCGGCGGATGGACGGGTGACCGCCCAAGTCTTCTCGGAAGTCTCGAGCATCATCAATTACGTCGGCACTGCACCGCGCATCGCCGTGCGGCAAGGACTGACGTCGGGCATCGTTGCCGACGGTGAGTCTCTTCTGGTCGGCGGCTTGATGCAGCAGACCGAAATCACGAGCCTGAGCAAGGTCCCGGGACTCGGCGACATTCCGCTCATCGGCGCGTTCTTCCGGAACAACTCGACCAGTTCGCAAACGACGAATCTCTATCTCGTCATCACGCCCCACGTGCTAACGACAAAGATCCGCTAGCTGCCGGGCTTGTCGGTGACCGGCGAGTTGAAGCGCAGTTCGATGGTCGCGCCGGCCGGCACTTGGATATCCGTTTTGAGCGCCTGCGAGGCGGCATAACCGCCGATCGCCCCGAGGAGCGCGTGACCCTTGGCGACGTGCTTCGCCACGATCGCGCCGCCGATCATCATCCCGATCGTGCGCAGGTGATGCGTCTTCGGATCGAACTCGCGACGCGAGACGACGGCGACGTCGAGGGGTTCGGTCGTGCCGTCGGCCAAACGGATGTCGTCGAACACGAGCGTCATGTTCGGCTCACGCATCGGTCCGGCCGCGATCACGCCGACCACGTGACCGTCGACGGTGGCACCCGCGAGTGCGCCGCCCTTCACATCGACGAGCGCGAACTTGTCTCCGTCCTTGCTCGTCTTGGTGCCGAGCCCGTTCGAGAGCTTGCCGAAGAACGACGTGCCGGCGGCGGCGGCGACGGGGCCGGCCGGAGCGGTCGCATTGGAGACCGCGTTTTGCACGGTGATGGCGGGCTTATTGCTGCCGCAAGCCGCCATGAACGCAATGGCGACGGTGGCGATAAGAAAGCGGTTTTTCATGCCGGGGGCTTTCGCCCGGCGCGCCGAACGCGCCTTTCATGGCGAAGATCCTCGATAAGCGGGTTGAGTTTACCGTACGCGGCGTCATCATC
>JALYSX010000059.1 GCA_030854585.1 Vulcanimicrobiota bacterium | reverse complement strand
CATGATGCCCGCATCGGCGGCGGCATCCTGTACTCGCGCCTGGGCCTAATCGGACAGTACAAGACAAAGGCGTTCGGCTTCCAAGGCCTGATCTACGACCTGCGTCACCCGACGCTCGATCTCTACGGCAATCTCCCGATCGCGCCCGGCTTCCAGCTCTTTTTCGGCCAGCGCGATATGACCCACGTCGAACGCCGCAACGTCGCAGGTTTACAACTGACGTTCTAGCGCGGAGGAGCTAAGCGCGGAACAGCACCTTGCCGGCTCGCCCCGGGCGTTGCGCTTCCGTGAGCGCCGCCGCGTAGTCGCCGAGCGCATAGACGCCGGCGACCGGGAGCGGGAGTTCGCCTAACGTCGCGAGTTCGAACACGCGACGAAGCGCGCTCGTCCGAGCTGCATCGTCGGCGCGCGCCATCCAAGCGGTCATCCAGAACCCGCGCAGGACGAGTTCGTGGAAGATGAAGAGGCCGGGATCGATGCGCGGCGCCTCGCCTGCGAGCGCTCCGAAGATGAGGTACTCGCCGCCCTTTCCGAGCAAGCGCAGCAACGCGACCGACGTGCGATCGCAGACCGAGTCGATCACGCGCGCGACCGGGCCGCCTGCAGCCTCGAGCACCCGGCTCGGCCAACTATCGTCGCCGGTGACCACGACATGCTTGGCGCCGAGAGCGGTCAGTTCCGACGCGGCCCCCTCGCTTCGGACCAGGTTGACGATATTGATGCCGCGCGCTTGCGCGAGCGTCATCAGGATCCTTCCGACCGCGCCGCCGGCCGCATTCTGGAGGATCCACGCGCCGGCTTCGACGTGGAGATAGTCGAGTAGCACGACCGCGCTCATCGGCATCGCCAGCAACTGGCACGCTACATCATCGGGGAACCCGTCCGGCATCGGCACGCACCCTTGCGCGGGGACGACGGCCGCCTCAGCCCAAGCACCCACGGCGATTGTCGCGACGCGCCCTCCGAGCGCGAGGTGGCCGACGCCGTCGCCGAGTGCATCGACGGTGCCGAGCATTTCGCTCCCGGCCGTCGCCGGCAAGGGTGGCCTCAGGCCATAGTGTCCGCTCACCGTCATGAGGTCGTGATTGTGGATCGGCGAGCGCGTCAGCCGGATCCGCACGGTACCCGGCGCGGGCTCCGGGAGCGGAACGTCGACGATCGAGATCACGTCGCTCGGCGCGCCGTTCTGCGCGTACCGTAGTGCCTTCATTGATATGTGCGTTTCGTGACGGGGTGCCGCTTCGCCCGTTCAAGGCTTCGAATCGCGACTCCGCGAAGGCTTCGGAAGATGGACGGCACGCGACCCAAGGTTGGTATCATCGGCGCCGGAGCGATGGGAACGCTCTTCGGATTTCATTTGGCGCAGACGAGCGAGGTTACGATCCTCGATAGCAACCCCGATCTGCTCGAGCGGATCGCCAAAGACGGCCTGCGCGTCAACGACGCCAAGTCGCGCGCGGTGAAAGTGGCCAAGCGCCCCGCCGATCTGTTCGGCTCCTCGATGCTCTTCCTGTTCGTCAAAGCGGTCGATACGCTGAAGGCCTTGCGTCCGTTCGCCGGCGTGTTGAATCCGGCCACCCCGGTCATCTCTCTACAGAACGGTATCGGAAACGAAGACGCGATCAAGACCGCGCTCGGCGGCGCCGTTCCGGTGGTACTCGGCATCACGACCGAGTCGTCGTTCACGACCAAGCCCGGCCGCGTACGTAGTTCGGAGGAAGGCGCGACCATCATCGGATCGGCCGGCGCATCGCCGGCTACCTCGCGCGCCGTCGCCGATCTGCTCGCCCATAGCGACCTACGGGCCTCGGTCGTGTACGACATCCGTCCGCATCTCTGGGGCAAGCTGGTCGCCAACGCCGCGATCAACGGCGTCAGCGCCTTGCTCGATTGCGATGCCGGCGAGATCTCGAAGGATCCGAACGCGTCGCGCCTTGCCGAGTCGTTGGCAGAAGAAGCGGCGGCCGTGGCAGCTTCGCTGCGCATCAACCTTCCGTTCGTCAATCCGTGGCAATACGTGACCGAGGTCATCTCGCACGGAGCGGACATGAAGAGCTCGATGGCCATGGATCTGGAGTCCGGGCATCCGAGCGAGATCGACTACATCAACGGCGCGGTCGCGGCGGCCGGGCGCCGGACCGGCGTGCCGACCCCGTACAACGACGCGATCATCCGTCTCGTGAAAGCAAAGGAAGCGTTGCACGCCGCAACGCGCAAGAAATAATCAGTTGGCGCATCCGGATTCCACCAAACGGGCGGCTCTCGCCCCCTTAGCGTTGGGCGCGCTCGGCGTCGTCTTCGGCGATATCGGCACCAGCCCACTCTACGCGTTCCGCCAGTCTCTCTCGGGCGATCATCCGGTCGCCGTCGATCCGGCCAACGTGTACGGCATCCTTTCGCTCATCTTCTGGGCGCTCATCGTCGTCGTGTGTATCAAGTACGTGACCTTCGTCCTTCGTGCCGACTACGACGGCCAGGGCGGCATCCTCGCGTTGCTGGGCCGCCTCTCGCCGCCCGGCGAATCGGGATTCCCGAGCAAGCTCTTCCCGCTCGCGCTGGTAGCGTTGGCGGGCGCGGCGATGCTCTACGGCGACGGCATGATCACCCCCGCGATCTCGGTTATGAGCGCGGTCGAGGGGCTGGGCATCTGGACGCACGCGGCCGAGCCGTATGTCGTACCGATCACGATCGCGATCCTGTTCGGGCTCTTCGCCATGCAGAAGACGGGCACCGGACGACTGGGCATGCTCTTCGGACCGGTGATGGTCGTGTGGTTTGTCTCGCTCGGCGTCTTCGGCGCCCTCGGGATCGCCCGCAACCCCGCCGTTTTCGAAGCGCTGAACCCCGCATGGGGATTCGGCTTTCTCGCCCGACATGGCGTCCAGAGCCTGCTCGTCTTGGGTGCGGTCGTCCTTTGCGTCACCGGTGTCGAAGATCTCTATGCGGACCTCGCCCATTTCGGGCGCGTTCCGATAACCATCGCCTGGTATGGTCTCGTGCTGCCTTCCCTCGTCTTGAACTATTTCGGCCAGGGTGCGGTGGCGCTCGCGACCGGGAGCACGGGCGACACGTTCTACGCGCTGTTCCCGCGAGCGTTGCTCGTCCCCGAACTGGTGCTCGCGACGGTCGCGACGGTCATCGCATCGCAAGCCCTCATCTCCGGCATCTACTCGATCACCCAGCAGGCCTCGCAACTCGGTTACAGCCCGCGCTTTCGGACGGTGCATACCTCCGATCAGCACGAAGGGCAGATCTACATGCCGGCGGTTACGGCCTTCCTCGCGTTCGGGTGCATCGCGCTCGTCCTGGCGTTCCGTAGTTCGGCGGCGCTCGGCTCGGCGTACGGTCTGGCCGTGACCGCGACGATGCTCGCGACGACGATCTGCTTCGGAGTCTACCTTCGCCGCGTCCGGCATTGGAAGCTGGCGACCATCGTTCCGCTCCTCGGGCTCTTCCTGATGTGGGATCTGCCATTCCTCGCCGGCAACCTTTTGAAGATCGTCTCCGGCGCCTGGCTTCCGATCGTCATCGCCGGATTCGTATTCGTGATCTTCACGACATGGAACCGCGGGCGGCGCCGTATGATGCGTCAATTGACGGCGCATGAGATGCCCGTGGACCGCTTCAAGCACGAAGTGAGCGGCGCCGACGGCGTCGGGGGAACGGCTATCTTCCTGACGCCCTCCTTCGATGGAGGTATACCGTTCGTGCTGAAACACGCGTGGCTGCGAGAGCACATCGCGTTCGATGCGGTCGTGCTGCTGACGATCCGCAACGTGCCGGTCCCGCGCGTCGACGCGATCGACCGGCTCGACGTCCTCGATCTTGGTCCAAGCATCATCCGCGTGCGCGCCAACTACGGGTTCATGCAGAGCGCGACAATCGCCGACATCCTCCGGCAACTCCACAAGCGCCGTCCCAACGTGGACGCGGCCAACGTCACGTACTATCTCGCCAGCCCCAAGATCTATGCCGCTTCCGGCAACGACAAACGGATGCATCCGTGGGAACTGGAGATCTACCGTTGGCTCTTGCGCAACGCACGCCCACTGACCGATTCGCTCAGACTGCCGCCCAACCGCGTGGTCGAGTTCGGCGTCGAAGTCCGGCTCTAGCGGGTCCCGTCTTCCGGCCAAAAGCCGAAGATCGCGCGACCCGGTTCCAGATCCCAGAAGCGCGTCGCGTTGTCGCCGACGCCGTAGACGATTGCGTACGGCACGTCTTTACGAAGCACCGCGCCGACTAGGCGCGCGAAATCGCGTTGCGACATCCAGGTCGCGGCGTAGCGTTCGAACTTCTCGCCGTGGGTCAGACCGAGCCAGCCGCTCGACTCCCGCACGCTCTCGTCTCGCGGATCGTCGGCTTCGGTAATCGAACCGATCCGAATACAGGTCACCAGCATCCCGAATTTATCGCTGTAGTAGCGGCCGAGCACCTCGCCGAACGCCTTCCACACACCATAGAGTCCGTCCGGGCGGTACGGGTCCTCGACGCCTACGACGCGACCGAAGCCGGGCTTGTAGATCGTCGGCGCGCTTTCGACCTCGTTGTATCCGACGCAGTGATTGGAGCTGGCGAAGATCATGCGCTTCACCCCGCACCGGCGCGCCGCTTCGAAGACGTTGTAGGTCCCACCGATGTTGGTCGTCGAGACCGATTCCCAATCCGCCTCGACCGCGACCACTCCGGCGAGGTGGACGACCGCATCGCAGCCGGCAAAGCCGCGTTCCATGGCCGCAAGATCGCGCACGTCCGCCACGATATCGGCGTCGGCCAGATCGATGCCGATCACCGTATCGTGCTTCGCCATCTCGGGAAGGAGACGTCTACCGATCGTGCCGTTGGCTCCCGTAACCGCGATCTTCATACCTAGACCTGCGGTTTCAGTTGGAGGAGGCGGATACTGCCGTTGACGACCTCGATGTCGATGCCTTGCGTCGCCTTACCGCCGACGGTCCCTACGATCGTCTCCGATTCGCCGCTCGAGGTACCGGTCAGGCCGAAGTCGGTGAAGATCGTGCCGTGGTCGGTATGCATCCGGACGTTGAACTGCGCGGTAGCGTTAATCCAAACTTCGACGTCCCCGGCGTGCGCGCCGAACTTCAGCGTGCCCGGCCACGATGTCGCGCCCATGTAGACGGTCACGTTTCCGACCCCCGAGCTCGCCTGCGCATAGCCTGGCACCATCACCTTGACGGTTCCGTTCGCGCCATAAGCCACCGTCGGACCGGTGATGTCGGTCACGTTGACATCGCCCTTCGTGCTCGCCACATCCAGCGCGACGCCGTCCGGAATCCGCGCGAGCAACGAGCGCGCATAGTCCACATTATAGGTGAAGGTGGTACCGGAACGCGTAAGAATTGCGCCGAGCACTGCGACGCCTGCGGACCCGGTCGGCTGGAGCGTCAGCAGGGTCGGAGCCTCGCCGATCGCCGGCTTGTACGCATCGATCGTGCCCGTCGTCCGAATCGTCATCGTCGCCTTCGGCGCGAGATTCTGCGTAAACGTATAGTAGGCCGGTTGCTCCGAGGAACACCCCGACAGCGTCGCCACCAGAAGAAGAAGAGCCGTAGCTTTCACCCTCCGGTAGTGCGACGGTCGCGCTTGGAGTTCCCCGGGCTTTCAATCACAATCTGCGAGATGCGGCCGCTGATCACTTGGCGCTCATGATCGAAGACGGCGACGATCACCCTACCCCTCGGGGTTCGCGCCTAGCGGTTCTTGTCGTGGTCCCGGGGGTGGGCGTCTTCGTAGCTGCGTCGCATGTGTTCGAGCGAGACGTTGGTGTAGATCTGGGTCGTCGACAGGCTCTCGTGGCCGAGCAGTTCCTTGATCGTCATGATGTCGGCACCGTTCTCCAACAAGTGGGTCGCGAACGAGTGGCGCATCACGTGCGGCGTGACGTGCTTGGTCAGGCCGGAGAGCAGCGCGAACTCTCGAAAGATCACCCAGGCCTGCCGGTGCGAGAGCCGCGTCTTGCGCTTTGAAATGAAGAGCGCTTCGTCGTTCGTTCGCGGCCGGAGCCCGAGGTAGGCGCGAATCGCCGTCGCGGCGGCCTCGTTCATGAAGACCATGCGTTGCTTGTTGCCTTTTCCGAGCACGCGCATCATCCGTCGCTCGGTATCGATATCCGCAAGATTCAACCCGACCAGCTCGGCGCGTCGAATGCCGCTCGCGTAGAGCAGTTCCATGATCGCGGCATTGCGCAGCCGGAGCATATCGTCTTTGCCGGCGACGCGTGTCCGCAAAAGTTTGGCGACCTCGGCCTCGCTCATGACCTGCGGCAACCGCTTCGCGGCCTTGGGCGGCGGCACGTCCTGCGCGGGATTGTCCGGCCGGCGTCCCTCGCGCTTTTGCAACGAGTAATACGAACGCAAAGCCGCGATCTTTCGCCGAACCGAGGTTGCGGTATACTTCCGCGGTCCCATCAGCTCCATGACGAAGCGACGCACGTCGGACGTAGTCGCCGCCCCGAGCAAAAGAAACGGCGCCGTCTTCGGATGCCCGGGTTCAAGGAACTCGCCGAACGCTTCGAGGTCGCGTGCGTACTCCTCGGCGGTGCGCGCCGATTGACCGCGTTCGAGCCGCAGATAGCCGCCAAACTCGGCGATCGAAGGGTCTGCCGGCATGTAGGACGATATGCCGACGCCCCCGACGCCCGAACGCCCGCGCGAGCTCACGCTACAACCACCGTTTCCGCTTGAAGTAGAGGAAGAGCCAAGTCAGCGTCAGGAGCTGCGAACCGATTCCGAGGACGATGAACAGCCATGGGCTAGCGATTCCGTTGACCAGAAACGCGAAGTTCTGGCCGAAGAATCCCGTGATGAAACTCAACGGGAGAAAGACCGTCGCGATGATCGTCAGCTGCCGGGTGACCTCGCCCTGGCGCTGCGTCGCGAGGCCCAGATGCACCTCGAGGGTCTTGGTGACCAGTTCCTTGGCGGAGTCCATCTGATCCAGCACCCGCTCGACGTGATCGTTCACGTCGTGATAGTACGGTCGTTCCATCGCCTCGATGAACTCCGCGTCGCCGCGGATAAGCGGCACCAAAACGTCGCGCATGGGGCCGATCGCACGCCTGAAGCGCTGGATGGAGCGTCCGATGGCAAAGATATCTAGCAGCGTCGTGTCGTTGTGGTCGCGGCGGTCCAACAGCGCGTCTTCAAGCGCGCCCGTTCGGTCTTCGAGCGACTCTCCCACCACCGAATAGCCATCGACAACCGTGTCGAGCAGCTCATAGAGCAGGGCGCCCGCCGTCCTCGGCAGGGTCCGATCGTCGTGTTCCCAGCGACGGATGACCTCGTCCAGCGGGTAGGCCGGTTCGCGTCGAACCGTTACTACGAACTTCGGGCCGGCGAAGATGGCCAGCTCATGGAGCGTCATCGATTGACCAGCTTCGGAGACCGCCCGAGCGGCGATGAACCAGCTATCGCCGTAGCGATCGATCTTGGTGCGCTGGTGACCGGCGACCGCATCTTCGACCGCCAGCGGATGCAGCGCAAATTCGTCCCGGATCAGCGCCAGATCTTCAGTGGTGGGATCGACTGCGTCAAACCAGACAAACGCGCCGTCCTCTTTGAGCACCTCGCTGACGTTGGTCAGGTCGGCCAGGGGCCGTGGTGCATCGCCATTTCGATAGATCGAACAGGTCGTCGAACTCAAGCCCAAGCCTCCATCCACATGCGTAATCCACATCACCAAATCAGTGTTTGTGGATATTAGCGAGGGTGTGGAGAACTTCCTCCGGGCTCCGTGAGGTGGCTCACTGCGGCGAGCGCCCTGGGAGCGTACTCTCGCGATGTACCACTTCACTCTTGGAGATTTGTCATCTAATGAATCACGTTCGAATGCCACGACTGCTGGGTCTGATCGGCGCCGCTGCCATTGCCCTGCTGGGCAGCCCGTCGGTTGCCGCGATGATGGCCCCGCCCTCGATCTCGATCGCCTCGCCGGCCATGGGGGCCGCGATTACGGGCGCTGATATACCGGTAGCGGTTACCGTCAAAAACTTCGTCATCGAGTGTGCCAACGCCGGAAAGACGAACGCGCCGATGGGCGAAGGCCACATCCACGCGATGGTCGACGGCATGGACATGGCCCATCTGACCAGGGTCGCTTGCTCAGACCACTTCAGCATCTCAGGCCGGGGGCTCAAGCCCGGTAAGCATACGCTCGCGGTTCTCCTCGCCACCGACGCGCACGCAATGAACAGCTTGCCGGCAATGACGGAGTTCATGTACGAGCCGGGCACGATCGTCCGTCTACCCAATTCGACGACCGGCACGCCCTCGGTGTCCGTTGTTTCGCCGAAAGGCGGCGCAACCGTACCGAGGAAGTTCAATCTGGTGCTTGCCGTCCGTGACTTCAACCTCTCCTGCGATCTCGAAGGTAAGCCGAACGTAACGGGCTGGGGCCACGTGCATGTGATGGTGCGACAACAGGGCGAGACGAGTGCCGACGCGTCCGCGCCGATGGTTGCCATGATGAAGACGTCACAAGGGATGGCCATGGGTCGAGCGTTCATGCAAGAGACGCACATGACGATG
>JALYSX010000045.1 GCA_030854585.1 Vulcanimicrobiota bacterium | reverse complement strand
ATCCTTGAGAGCCTGGCTTTGTTTCGCACAGTGCCATATCTCTGACGTCGTGCCGAACAGGACTCTTTCTAGGGTTTCCCGGACGCACTCGAGGCGAGCGGCCCGGAGCTCCATCAAGCGCATTTCGAGGATCGTCCTGACCCGTTTTAGGGCTCGGGGCGAATAGAGACCGACCGGGGGAGGCGCGGCGCCGACCGTACGATGCTGATATTTGTCCTTGGCGGTGGCGGGGCTGGCGAGTAGGATGTAGACCAAGGTCGCAGCCGCGACCGTGCGGTAAGGAGCGTTCATAGGTGGTACCTCCGCCCCGTCCATCCCGCAGACCGGCCGTCGCGCCAAGTCCCTCTTTGAAAGATACGAAGAAGTTTTGAACACGGATACCCTGGTCGTCCCCGCCCCTCCCGAAGAGCCCTACGTCCGGATCGTGCCGCTCGGCGGCTGCGGTGAGATCGGGCGCAACATGACGGTAATCGAGACCAACGACGACCTGGTCGTGGTCGATTGCGGCCTGATGTTCCCCGACGACGAGATGTTCGGCGTCGACATCGTCATCAACGATTTCACGTACGTGCGCGAACGCGCCCACAAGTTCCGCGGTTTGCTGGTCACGCACGGACACGAAGATCACATCGGCGGGATTCCCTACCTGCTACGAGAGTTTCCGGATCTGCCGATCGTCGGCACGCCGCTCTCGATCGCGCTGATCAAGGCCAAGTCGCGCGAGCACAAGCTCGGCGACGTCGCGTTCAAACCGGTCCAACCGGGCGACAAGGTCAAGCTCGGCAGCATCGAGACCGAGTTCATCCACATCACCCACTCGGTCGCCGGCGCCTGTTCGCTCGCGATCCGCACGCCCGTCGGAACCATCTTCCACACCGGCGACTTCAAGTTCGATCAGACGCCGATCGACGGCCGTCCGCCGGATTTCGCGGCGATCGCGCGCGTCGGCGACGAGGGCGTGCTCTGTATGCTGGCCGACTCGACCAACGCCGAACGCCCCGGCCACACGCTCTCGGAGCGGATCGTCGGCGAGGCCTTCACCACGATCTTCTCGCGCGCCAAGGGCCGCATCGTGGTCGCGTCGTTCGCCTCGAACGTGCCGCGGATCCAGCAAGTCGTCGATCACGTGGTACGCTTCAACCGCAAGGTCGCGTTCCTCGGTCGCTCGCTCCAGAACGTGCTCCACTTCTCGACCGAACTCGGCTACTTGAAGATCCCGCAGGCGAGCGTCATCAAGATCGAGGACGTCGAGAACTATCCGCCGGAGCAGGTCGTCGTGATGACCACCGGTTCGCAGGGCGAACCGATGAGCGGTCTGACGCGCATGTCCGTTCGCGACCACAAGAAGTTCAAGATCGTCGCGGGCGACACGGTCGTCATTTCGGCGACCCCGATCCCCGGCAACGAGAAGTCGGTCGGCAAGACGATCAACAATCTCTACAAGCTCGGCGCGAACGTGATCCACGGCACCGACGGTCGCTCGCACGTCTCCGGCCACGCCTCCCAAGAAGAGCTCTTGCTAATGCTCAACTTGGTCCGCCCCGAGAACTTCATCCCGGTCCACGGCGAGTACCGGATGCTCGTGCATCACGGTCGCCTCGCGACCCAGACCGGCGTCCATCCGGAGAATGTGTTCGTCGTCGAGAACGGCGACGTGCTCGAGTTCACCCACGACTATGCGGATAAGGTCGGCAAGACCTACGGCGGCAACGTGCTGGTCGACGGTTCCGGCGTCGGCGAAGTCGGCGAGTCCGTCCTGCGCGATCGCAAGGCCCTCGCGAGCGACGGGATCATGATGGTCGTGGTCGCGATCGACGCCGAAGAGGCGCGCATCACCAGCGGTCCGGACCTGATCTCCAAGGGTGTGTTCTATCTGCCCGAAGCGGGCGAGGTGATGGACGAACTGCGCAGAGAGACGCGCGCGATGATCGACTCGATCTCGGTCGAGGCGATGCGCGATCCGAACACGGTCAAGGAGCACATCCGGAGCGGCGTCTCCAAGGCGATCTACGCGCGCACGAAGCGGCGGCCGGTGATCATCCCCGTCGTCATGGAAGTCTAGCCGGGAAGTTCCCGATGGACGTGACGCTCGCCGCCGCGGCCGAAGAACTCTCCCCGGCGTCGCGCACGTACGCACACGACGTGTGGCGCAGCCTGCGACGCTCGCCCGGAGCCTTGATCGGCCTGGCAATCGTCGCGCTGATGCTCTTGGGCGCGCTCTTCGCTCCCTTTATCACCCACGTCGATCCGCTCTCGCAGGATCTCGCGCATCAGACTCTCGGTCCGAGCGCGGCGCATTGGTTCGGCACCGATAAACTCGGCCGCGACGTTTTCACCCGAATTCTCTACGGCGCGCGCATCTCGATCCGCATCGGCTTCCTCGCGGTCGGCATCGCGATCGTGGTCGGGACGTCGCTCGGCGTTGTCGCGGGCTACTTCCGCGGGAAGATCGACGACGCGATCATGTCGGTGGTCGACGTGATGTTGGCGTTCCCGTCGATCATCCTCGCGATCGGCATCACCACCATCCTCGGCCCGTCGATCGATCACCTGATGATCGCCGTTGGGATCGTCTACATCCCGCAGTACGCCCGCCTGGCGCGCTCGTCGGTGCTCTCGGTCCGCGAGTTGGAGTACGTCGAAGCGGCTCGCGCGATCGGCGCGCGTACGCTTCGCATCCTGATGCGCTATATCTTACCGAACATCTTCGCACCGCTCTTGGTGCAGGCCACGCTCGGGATCGCGACCGCGACCCTCGAAGCCGCCGGCCTCTCGTATCTCGGCCTGGGCCCGCGCCCGCCGACGCCGGAGTGGGGCGCGATGCTCAACGACGCGCGCGACTATTGGCTCTCGGCACCGTGGGCGTTGATCTTCCCGGGCGTCGCCATCACCCTGCTCGTGCTCGGCTTCAATCTGCTGGGCGACGGGTTACGCGACGCGCTCGATCCAACGCAGCGCTGATGCTCTCGATCGTACTCGGGATTCTCGCAGCCGCGTTTTATGGAGCCGCGGATTTCTGTGGCGGGATCGCGACCAAGCGGACTTCGATCTTCGCAGTGACGATCGTCTCGCAGGCCGCCGGTCTCGCGCTCCTCGCGATCGTCGTCGTATTCACGCCGGGCCGCGCGCTCCCGTTCGATTACCTCTGGGGTGCGCTCGGTGGAATCTGCGGCGGCGTCGGCATCGCTCTGCTCTATCACGCCCTCTCGATCGGGAAGATGGGTGTGGTCTCGCCGATCACCGCCGTGCTGGCTGCGGCGACGCCCGCCGTCTTCGGCGTCGTGGTGCGGCACGAACCGCTGGCCTGGTTTCAGATCGCCGGGATCTTGGTCGCGCTCGTCGCGGTCGTACTCATCTCGCTGTCGCACGAAGAAGATGGGCGCCTCGAGTTCTCGACCGCCGGCGTGAAAGAAGCGATCGCCGCCGGCTTGATCATCGGCGGGTTCTTTCTGTTCCTCGGCACCGCAAGCCCGGGCGCCGGCCTGCAACCGTTGCTGATCGCGCGCGTGGCCTCGGTGCTGTTCCTCTTGCTCATCGCCGCGATCGCGCGGAGTTCGTTCGTGCCGCGCGACGGGACGCTCGGATTGGTCGTCTTCGCGGGCGGTATCGATATGACGGCCAACGTGCTTTTCGTCCTCGCCGATCATGCCGGTCTGCTCTCCGTCGCCTCGGTGCTGACTTCGCTATATCCGGCGAGCACCGTGCTCCTGGCGCGAGTCGTCCTCAAAGAACGCCTCGCGCTTATCCAGAAGCTCGGCGTCGGCCTAGCCCTCGCCGGCGTGGCTTTGATCGCCTACTAAAGCGTCGACCAGACGTCGAGTTTGCGTTTGACGCCTTCGATGACGGCGTCGGTGAACTCGGTCGTG
>JALYSX010000025.1 GCA_030854585.1 Vulcanimicrobiota bacterium | reverse complement strand
GGTCGAGACCGCGATCAAACTCGCGCGCCGCTGGGGGTATCGCGTCAAGGGTATTCCGTCCGATCGGGCCGAGATCGTGGTCTTCTCCAACAACTTCCACGGTCGCACCACGAGCGTGATCGCCGGCAGTTCGCAGGACGAGTACAAGCGCGACTTCGGTCCGTTCCCGCCCGGCTTCGTCAACATCCCGTACGGCGACGCCGACGCGCTCGAACGCACGCTCACGCCGAATACGTGCGCGATCATGATCGAGCCGATCCAAGGCGAAGGCGGCGTGATCGTCCCGCCGGAGGGCTATCTCAAACGCGCCTGGGCGCTCTGCAAAGAGCACGACGTGCTCTTCATGGCCGACGAGATCCAGACCGGACTCGGCCGGACGGGCACGCTCTTCGCGTGCGACTACGACGGCATCAAGCCGGATGTGTTGATCGTCGGCAAAGCGCTCGGCGGGGGGTACTATCCAGTCTCGGCAGTGCTCGCAAGCGCCGCGCTGCTCGGCCTGTTCGAACCCGGTTCGCACGGCAGCACCTTCGGCGGCAATCCGCTCGGCTGCGCGATCGCGGGCGCCGCGCTCGACGTGATCATCGACGAACGTCTCGCCGAGAAGTCGCGCTACGCCGGCGCCAAGATCGTGCAAGGCCTACGCGCGATCGCCTCACCGCTCGTCAAAGAGATCCGCGGACGCGGCCTACTGATCGGCGTCGAGTTGACGGTCCCGGCGCGCGACCTCGCGCAGGCGCTACTCGCCCGCGGCGTCGCCGCCAAAGACACGCACGAGAACGTGCTACGGATCGCGCCACCCCTCGTCATCGACGACGAAGCGATCGCGTTTCTTCTCAAGAAGTACGAAGAGGCGCTTCGGGCCCTCCCCGTGTCATCCTGAGGAGCGAAGCGTCTCGAAGGACGCTCTACTTCTCCTGTTTGCGCAAGAGGTAGATCGCGAAGACAAAGGCCATCACCACGAGGGTGAGGATGGCCAGATCGATACTGCTCTTGGACACGATCCCGCCGACCGTCGTGCCGGTGCCCTGTACCTCTTCGACCGTGATCAGCAATACGCGCCGGATCACGGCGATCAGGCCGACGATCAGGAACGGATGCGCGTTCAGTCCGGTGCCGCGCACCGAGAGCGTGACCGTGTAGGCGATCTCGCCGATCATCAGGATCAGCAGGACTAGGTTCAAGAACTCGGCCGTCTCGGCGATGGCAGAGTGCGGCGCGCCGGTGAAGAGTGGGATGATGTCGAGCACGCCGTTCCACGCCAGGGCCGCGGCCGCCGCGAAGAGGAGGATCGCGACCACCGTGAAGATGGCACGCTCCGCGATCGAGAGCCCGCGGCTGATCTTGCGGAAGACTTCGATCTCTTCGTGCGGTTCGCTCATGGGGTCAGGGACTTCACCACGTCGCCGAGCCTATCCGGCTTCCCATCGATCCTGACCAGATGCGGATAGCGCGGCCCGCCGAAGTACGGGATCGAGATCGTGCGGTAGAGTTCGCCGCGCGTCACCAGCAACTGGATCGGCGCATGCGTCTTCTGCGCCTCCTTGAGCGCGTTGTTAAGCGCCTCGTCCGAGTACTCGCGCCCGTTCACGGCCACGATCTTGGTGTTGATGCCGAGGCTCGCGCTCCACGCCGGCGATCCGAAACGCACGTCACCGACCGACCCGCCACGCATCGAGAAGCCGAGCGAGTAGAAGAAGTTGTTCGCCTTGACCTCGTGCGACGGCTCCGCGGTGTAGACGAATTTCCAGCCGTCGGCCGTGAAGCCGTCCGGCGGATGCACCGCGATCGCATCGACCCAGGTGTGGAAGAATCCGGCCCAGTCGTACGGCATGACCGCATTCAGCCCGGCGATCACATCGCCGCGATCGTAGGTCTCGACGATCGGCCCGGTGGTGGTCTTACCGAAGAACGTGCGCGCGAACGTATCGAGCGATTTCGCTCCGCCGCTCCGTTCGCGGATGATCGAATCGGCTTTGAGCCACATCAACTCGGCTTCGCTGTAGAAGTCTTCGCCGCGACGTTCGGATCCGTAGCCGCGCGGCGCTGAGTAGATGAACGGTGCGGCGGTCGCATCGGCGCCGAGCGACGACCACAGACGCCCCGGCATGTTGTCGTAGCGCGCGTAGAGCGCGGCGATCGTATCCGGATAGTCCTTGCCCTTGCGGATGCCGTCGCGATAGGACATCACGTTACCGTAGTACTGCGTCATGCCTTCGTAGACCCAGAGCAGCGAGTCGTCGTACGGCAACTGCAGATTACTCGGATAGAGCCCGACCGGCATGCGATACTTGCCGTCCCACGAGTGGTTGAACTCGTGCGAGAGCAGATCGCCACCGGCGGCGAGCGTCATCGGATCGATCAGGTAGTCGCCCGCATCTCCATCATCGGAGGACTCGTGATGTTCGATGCCTTCGCCCGGCATCTCGTCCGAGACGGTCAGCAAGAAGTTGTAGTTGCGCCAATGATGCCCGCCGTACATCGCGATCATCTCGCGCACGAGCTTCTTGTACTTGTCGACGGTCGCGGGGCTCGCGTCCACTTCTTCCGGCGTGTCGCCGAAGACGTTCAGATAGGCGGACGCATCGCCTTCCTCCCAGAGTTTCCAACGCTTGTAGTTGACGCCGGCATCGAGCGGCGAGTCGATCAGGTGCTCGAGCGAAACATCGTCGAACGCGACCGAGTTCCCGGTCCGCTTGGCGCCGGTCAGCGCGGTTGCGAAACCCCAATCGGTCGCCGGCAAGATGATCGTCGGCGAGAAGATCGTGTCCTGGATCGTTCCGGTCGATGGATAGAGCAGATTCTGATCCCACGTGATCACGAGCATGTTCGGCGTCGCAAGCCGCGAGCTCGAATAGTTGCCGAAGGTCGCTCCGAGATACGTCGCACTCACGTCGATCGCGGTCGCGCCGGCCGGCACGCTCACCTCGAAGGCGAACATGTCTTTCGGTTGACGATGCCACGGGATGGTCTTGCCGTTCGCCGTGATTGCGATCTGGGCGAAGTTGGCGATCGGGCCGACGGCCTGGTGCTGGCCCGGGATCCAGTTCGGGTAGTAAAGGGTCAGCGTCCCAGGGTTGGCCGGGATATGCTCCTTGGTGAAAACGACGTTCTGGCTAGGCGCCTTCGAGGTATCGAGGGTCAGGCCAATCGGCCCCGCAGCTTGTGCTCCGGCCGTGCAAAGGATAAGAAGGACGAGGGAAAGGGCTCCCGCGAGTGCAGAAACCCGGCAGTTCTTGTGGCTCATGAGCCCTCGATTCCGGCGACGGGCCAGCGCTCCTCGGTGCCCGAAATCGGGCACCCACCGGCGTCGTTGACCGCCCCCCGCCCCCCGTGCTACTATCCCTGAGCCGAAGTAGTGCCCGTGAGGGTACTCACCGGATGCCTTCGGGCGATCCGGTCTTCATTCGAGAGACCGCTGGCCGGTTTCACAAGTGGGGTCGCTTCGGCGGCGCCATTTTTTGTTTCTTGGCGTCCGTTTCATAACTGTTAGGAGAAACGCCATAGCTCGACCGCTCCGCGTCAACGATCAGATCCGCATCCGCCAAGTCCGCGTCATCGACGAGAATGGCGAGCAGTTGGGGATTCTGCCGACCGATGAAGCGCAAGCTCGCGCACGGACCGCCGGCCTCGACCTGATCGAAATCTCTCCGACCGCGCAACCGCCGGTCTGCAAGATCGGCGACTACGGTCGCATGAAGTACGAGCTGTCGAAAAAAGAGAAAGACACCCGCAAGAAGCAGCGCAACTTCGAACTACGCGAAGTGAAGCTGCGGCCGAAGATCGAGCAACACGACTACGAGACCAAGGCCCGTATGGCCGAACGTCTGCTGCAAGACGGAAGCAAGATCAAAGTGACGATCATGTTCCGCGGGCGTGAGATCACCTATACGGCGTTCGGCAAACGGTTGCTGGACCGGATGGCGGAAGACATGACGCCGCTGGCCATCGTGGAGCGCGAGGCGCGACTCGAAGGTCGCAACATGTTCATGATCCTGGCACCGCGCGTGGTGCCGAGCGGTCCGCCGAAATACTCGTCGATACGAGATGCGGAAAAAGAAAAAGAACACAAAGCGAGCGGTCACGTCTCGGAACACGTCGACGAGGATCACGAAGATCACGACGACGCCGACGATATCGACGACATCGACGACGATATCGAAGACCATGACGACCACGACGAAACCCCGGAGGAACAGGTCAGTGCCCAAGATTAGAACGCATCGAGGAACCGCCAAGCGCGTCAAGGTGTCGTCGACCGGCAAGGTCACGCACCGTCATCAGTTCAGTGGCTGCGGTCACATCCTCAGCAAGAAGACCCGGAAGCGCAAGCGCAACTTCCGCAAGGATCAGCCCACGTTCAAGGGCGATCTGAAGCGTTTGTGCCCGACGATTCCGTACTTGTTTTAAGGGGAGACTGTATAAAAAATGGCACGTATCAAACGCGGCGTTCACGGTCTCAAGCACAAACGCAAGGTGATGAAGCTCGTCAAGGGCTTCCGCGCCGCTCGTCGTCGCAACTATCGCGTTGCGAACGAAGCGCTGCTGCATTCGCTCAAGTACGCCTTCCGCGATCGCCGCGTCCGCAAACGCGACTTCCGCTCGCTCTGGATCAGCCGCATCAACGCGGCCGTCCGTCGCGAAGGCCTGACCTACTCGGTCTTCATCAACGGCCTCAAGAAGTCGGGCGTGACGCTCAACCGCAAGGCGCTCGCGGATCTCGCGATCACCGATGCAAAGGCGTTCGGCTCGCTCCTGACCCTTGCAAAAACGGCGACCGGCAAGTAACCCACCGCCCCGTTTCTTAACAAGAACCCGGCGTCCGCGCCGGGTTCTTTGCTTCCCGCCGTCAAAAGAGTCGGGCATGCGTAAGTTGCTCGCACTCGTCTGCATGCTCGCGACCCTGGCCTTCGGTCGGGCCGTCGCGCTCGGCGCGAGTCAGCATGCCTTTACGCCCAAGATGGCGGCGATGATCGACCGGCTCGCGCGAGCCGAGGCGACCGGCGGCCGGACGCCGGGCCTCGCGGTCGCGGTCGTCGAGGACGGGCGGTGGGTCTACGCGCGCGGGTTCGGCTATGCGAACCTCGCCAAGAAGCGCGCGGTCACGGCCACCACCGAGTTCTACGTCGGCTCGCTGACCAAAGAGTTCACGGCCGCTTCGGTGCTGCTACTGGTGCAGGACGGCAAGGTCAAGCTGGACGACAAGGTCACCAAATACGTTCCCGAATTGACGATTGCGAGCAACGTCTCGGTCGCGCAATTGCTACAGCAGACCTCCGGGCTCCCCGACTACGTCCACGCTCCCGGGATCCTGCCGGATCCGACCCGCAACGTCAAGCTCGCGGACTTCATCGCGGCCGTCGACAGACTGCCGCTTCGCTTCGCGCCGGGGTCGAAGTTCGAGTACAACAACTTCAACTATTTCATCGCCGGACTGATCGTCGAGCGCGCGAGCGGGCTGCCGCTCTCGGACTTCTTCCAGGCGCGTATCTTCCAGCCACTCTCCATGAGCTCGTCGTTCGTCGCGGGTGACACCGGCATCTCGCCCGAGGCTGCGACCGGCTACACCGGCGGCGCGCATCGGTTCATCCCGGCGAAGCCCTGGGATCCGAGCTGGCTGCTCGGCGCCGGCGGCATCGTCACGAACGTCTACGACATGGCGAAGTGGGATATCGGTTTCCCGATCCTCGTGCGCGACGACGCGGTCCGCAATATGTTCACCGCGCCGGACGTACCAGGCGCGCAATCCTACGGCATGGGCTGGGTGATCGATCAACGCAGCGGCAAGCGGTACGTCTGGCACAACGGGGAGATCGGTGGATTCCACGCGATGAACGCGCTGCTACCGGACGATCACATCGCCGTGATCGTGCTAGCGAACACCGACGCGCTCCACGGCGACGACGGGGCGATCGCGCCGGAGTACCTGGCCGCGCAGATCCTCGACATCGTCGCGCCGCCGGCCGCGGTGCGCGTTGAGAATGCGATCGTCTCGCGTGCGAAGGAATGGCTCGGCCGACTCGCCGACAAGAACGTCGATCGCACGCAGCTCACGCCGCAGTTCTCCGCGTTCCTCACCGACGAACTCGTCTCGCACGCGAACATCAAGTCGTACGGAAAACTGCTCGCGATCGTACCGATCTCGAGCAAGTCCGGCGACGACGGTTCGACCGTCTACGAGTTTCTGGTGAGGTTCAAGAACGGGCAGTATCACTATCACTTCGGCGTGACTAACCAGTCGAAGATCGACGAACTCCTGCTCTCGCCTTAGTCGTCGCCTTCAGCGAGCCGCCGGCCGGCCGATTCGATCACCTTGCCGAGCATGCTCATCGCTTCGGCGGGGGACGCGTTCGAGAACATGTAGCGGAGGCGATCGTCGACGTCTTCCACCACGACGATGGCGCGCTTGCCGGCGCGGACCGCTTCGATTAACGCGTTGAGGTAGGCTTCGTCCTCCGGGGCAAGCACCGAAGAACCGCTCTCAGAGCGACCTCTATCGAGGAGATGTTTTAGGACGTCGTCGAGGTTCGCGGGTATCTCCACGGTCGGCCCCCCTACCGAAAATCCGCCCCGGCAAAGGCATGCCGCAACGAGTGCGACTACTATAGCACCTAACCGCCCCTCGGGAAAAGCTGAGTGCGCTCGCCTGCTAGCCAGAGGATGGCCATCAGCGTCTTGGCATCGATGATCTCGCCGCGCGCGGCCATCGCTTTCGCCTCGCCGAGCGCGACCACGCGCACCTCGATTTCCTCGTCCGGATCGAGATGGCGCTCGCCCTGCGTCAGGCCTTCCGCGAACACGAGGTGCAGGCGCTCTTCGCAGAAACCGGGCGTCATGTAGAAGGACGCGATCTCCCGGGCGCTCGCGGCCCGATAGCCGGTCTCCTCGGCCAGCTCGCGGGTCGCGCCCTCGAGCGGCGACTCGCCGAGCTCGGCCTTGCCGGCCGGGATCTCCCAAAGCCACGCCCGCGCAGGATGCCGGTATTGACGCACCAGCACGAGGCTCTTCGCGTCCGGGCAGGCCAGGATCGCAAACGAGCCAGGATGCTCGACGATGTCCAGAAGCTGCGAGCGCCCGTCCCCGAACTCGATCTGGTCGCTACGCACCGCGAAGATCCGCCCTTCGAAAACGCGCTCGGACTCGCGGACGCGGGGAAGTCTGTCCATCTAGGTGTAAATCGGCGGTGTGAAATCCGGTTCCTCGTCCATCGGCCGCGAGTTGCTCTGGCTCTTGCTCTTTCTCGCGCTGCTCTTCGTCTTCGAATATCTGATGCTGCGCTTCGTCGTGCCGACCGGATTCAACGATCGCATCGCGGTCTTGATCGCGGCGCTCGTCGCCGGCGTCGTCTGGATTCTGCTGCGCGCGCGATGGCGCTGAGGCTCGGCGCGCAGAACGCGCGCGTGACGTTCGCGCGCGATCTCTTGCACAAACGCGGACGCGAGGAGCATCGCGCGTTCGCGATCGAAGGCGCGACCCTGCTCGACGAAGCGATCCGGAGCGGCGCGACCGTCCGCGAGCTCTACGTCACCGCCGAGTCGGCCGAGACGCCGGTCGTGAAGCGGCTCGAGGCCGCGGGCGTACCGACCTATCTGGTCGGCGACCGGACATTCGCCAAGATCAGCGACGTTGAGACTCCGACCGGGATTCTCGCGGTCGTCGACCTACGAGCCGCGCCCCTCGAGGCGATGTTCGCAGAGGCCGGGCTCGTGCTGTTGGTGGCCGATCTGAACGATCCGGGAAATCTCGGCACCCTGTTGCGAGCAGCCGACGCGTTCGGTGCCTCCGGCGCGATCGCGGGCGATACCGGGGTCGATCCGTATCACCCGAAGGCCATCCGGGCCGGGATGGGAGCGCATTTTCGGCTCCCGATCGTGGCGGCGGGACCCCAAGCGGTCGAGGCGGCGGCCTCGGCGGCCGGGGCGGAGATGATCGGCCTAGCTTCCGGCGGGGCGCCGCTCGGTGATCTGGCTTGGCCTGAACGGACGATTCTTGCGGTCGGGCACGAGCGCCACGGCCTTGGGCGCTGGGCAAGCCTCTGCGCGAGCCTGGCGGGAATCCCGATGACGTCGGACGCCGAGTCCCTGAATGCCGCCGTCGCCGGAGGCATAGGCTTGTATGAGTCGTTCACGAGAGGCCCATCGAGACGACCCTGAGTGGCCTCCTCAGATACCGTGTTGAGTGTCAAGCGCCGGCGGCCTCCGCGTAGGGCTGCCGGCTCTTGAGAACGGCATAGGCA
>JALYSX010000016.1 GCA_030854585.1 Vulcanimicrobiota bacterium | reverse complement strand
CGTCGAGACGGTGCGTTCGATCCTCGCGAAGGCGGGCATTCCGGAGAGCGCGCTCCAATGCGGCGCGCATCCGCCCTATGATCCGGTCGCCGCGCGCGCTCTCGAACGGAGCGGTATCGTCCCGACGGCCGTCTACAACAACTGCTCGGGGAAGCATGCGGGCATCTTGGCGATGTGCAAGGTGATGGGGGTCGATGTAGCCGACTATCTCTCGCCGGCAAATCCAGCCCAGGTAAAAATTCTCGATCTCTGCGCTCGATTGGCCGACGAATCGCGCAGCGCCCTTCCGCTGGCGATCGACGGTTGTGGTATCCCGGTCTATGCGACGACGCTGCGGCGTGCCGCGATATCTTTCGCAACGCTGGCAGCCGCGACGGCGTTCGGCGACGACGATGCGCGAGCTCTCGCGACGGTCGGGAATGCGATGCGCGCGCATCCGTGGCAGGTCGCCGGCACGAACGAGTTCGACACCGCGCTCATGACAGAGGCGCCGTCGTTGGTCGCGAAGGCCGGTGCGGAAGGGGTGCACGGTTCCGCCTCGATTACGGCCGGATGCGGCTTGGTCTTGAAAGTGTTGGACGGCGGCGCGCGCGCCGTGCCGCCCGCAGCGATCGCGCTGATGCGGGGGCTCGGAATCCTCACCCAAGCGGAACTAGTGCGGTTGGCGGCATTCGAGCACCCGATCCTGCGCAACCGCGCCGGTCGCGACGTCGGGGACCTTGAAGCGCGCGGCGTACTCTTGCAAGGTTGAGCGCAAGGACCGTTGAATGGGCGGCCCGATGACGTCCGCTGCGCCTTTCAAACCGCAGACCCTTGCTACGATTCTCGCGGGCGGCGTTATCGCGCTTGCGAAGACCAGCGACTCGGCCCGCGCCGACTCGCAGATACTGCTCGCACACGCGCTCGGCCGGGATCGCGAATGGCTCGTCTCCAACGCCGAGACGTTCTTGAATCGGCCGCAGGTCGAGAAATATCAAACACTGGTCGAACGTCGCGCCGCCGGTACGCCGATCCCCTACATTCTCGGCTCGGCCTGGTTCTACGGACGTGAGTTCACGGTCAACGACCGCGTGCTGATCCCGCGCCCCGAAACGGAGCATTTGGTGGACGAGGCGGTCGCATTCTTGCGCGCCCGCGTCAATCCCGATCTTCCGAAGGCGCTGCTGACCGTGCTCGACGTCGGCGTCGGCTCCGGCGCGATCGGCTGTTCGATCGCCGCCGAGGTTCCGAACGCCGCGATCGCCGGCACCGACATGTCGGCCGCCGCGATCAAGGTCGCCGAACACAACGCCCGCCGTCTAAACGTCCACGCGCGCTGCAAGTTCTACGTCGGCGATCTGGCCGGCCCGGTTCTCGAGCGGCGCTACGACGTGCTGGTCGCGAATCTGCCCTACATTCCGAGCGCCGACGTGCCGGCGGCGCCCAATCCGGTCGCCTTCGAACCGCGCGAAGCGCTCGACGGTGGTCCCGACGGCCTCAACCACTACCGTCGCCTGCTGATGGGCGCCGCAGACCTGATGAGGCCGGGCGGCCTGCTCCTTCTCGAAGCCGCACCGCCCACCATGGACGGCCTCGAAGACCTGGCCCGGGCCGCCTTCCCGCACAGCAAGGTCGAGGTCCGATCCGACTACGCGGGCTTCCCGCGGTACGTCAAGGTGAAGGCTTCCTGACCCCCTCACCGGAATAATAACTTCCCGAGATGGCGAAGTATATTTTCTTCACCGGCGGCGTCGTGAGCTCACTCGGTAAGGGCATCACCGCGGCCTCGCTCGGACGCTTGTTGCGATCGCGCGGTATCACCGTGTCGGTCCAGAAGCTCGACCCGTATATCAACGTCGACGCAGGCACCATGAACCCGTATCAACACGGCGAGTGCTTCGTTACGGAAGATGGAGCCGAGACCGACTTGGACCTCGGGCACTACGAACGCTTCATCGATGAGAATCTGCTCCGCCACAACAACGTGACGACGGGCCAGATCTACAGTTCCGTCATCGAGAAAGAACGGCGCGGAGACTACCTCGGCGCGACCGTTCAGGTGATCCCGCACATCACCAACGAGATCAAGGCGCACATCAAGCGCGTCGCCGAGGCGAGCCACGCCGAGGTCTGCATCGTCGAGGTAGGCGGCACCGTCGGCGACATCGAGTCGCTCCCGTTCCTGGAAGCTATCCGCCAGATGCGCTACGACGCCGGCGAAGAGAACGTGATGTACGTGCACCTGACCCTGGTGCCGCATCTCGGAGCCGCCGACGAGCTCAAGACCAAGCCGACCCAACATTCGGTGCGCGAACTACGCGGTATCGGCATTTCGCCCGACGCGATCGTCTGCCGCACCAACTCGTCCTCGGCGATGCCGGTCGAGTTGAAGGAGAAGATCGCGCTCTTCTGTGACGTTCCGCCGAGCGCGGTCGTGCAGAACGCCGATGCATCGACCATCTATCAGGTGCCTCTCAACCTCGAAGCCGAAGGGCTGGCCGAGGCGACCGTGCGCAAGCTGCGGCTCTCGGCCGCGCCCGCACAACTTGACGAGTGGGCCGCGATCGTCGATCGCATCCTGCATCCGAAACGCCACGTGACGATCGCACTGGTCGGCAAGTACGTCGAGCTCAAGGACGCCTACATCTCGATCAACGAGGCGCTCTATCACTCGGGAGTTCACTACGAAGCGAACGTCGAGGTCAAGCGGATCGACTCCGAGCTGGTCGAGACCGAGGGCGTCGGCGTGCTCGCCGATGCGCACGGCATCTTGGTCGCGCCCGGTTTCGGCGCGCGCGGCGTCAAGGGCAAGATCAAGGCGATCCAATACGCACGCGAGCAGAAGGTCCCGTTCCTCGGGATCTGTCTCGGCATGCAGATGGCCTGCGTCGAGTTCGCGCGGAACGTCTGCCGTCTGCCGGATGCGATGAGCAGCGAGGTCGACGAGACCACGCCGGACCCCGTGATCGACTTCATGCCGGATCAGCGCAATTTGGAGATCTACGGCGGCACGATGCGCCTGGGCGCCTACTCGTGCACGCTCGAACCGGGAACGCTCGCGGCCAAGGCCTACGGCGAACTCGAGATCAGCGAGCGCCATCGCCACCGCTACGAGTTCAACAATCGCTACACCCAGATCTTCGAAGAGCACGGCATGCGCTTCTCCGGCCATCACTCGGTCGGCAAAGCACGCTTGGTGGAATGTATCGAACTCCCGCCAGACATGCATCCGTGGTTCGTGGGCACCCAGGCGCATCCGGAGTTCAAGTCGCGCCCGAACCGTCCGTCGCCGCTGTACCGCGATTTCATCGGTGCGGCGCTGACGCACGAGGAACGCACGCGCGGCGAGCGCGCCTCGGTCGGCGAGGCGGCCGTCCCACATTAGGCCGGGCGACGTGACCGTCGTCGTGCTGACGCGCGACGAGGAGAGCCGCCTCAGCCGGGCGCTCGGGTCGCTGCCGCACGGGGTCTCGATCCTGGTGCTCGATGCGCAGTCCTGCGATCGCACCCGCGAAATCGCCGCGCTCTACGGCGCGCGCGTGGTCGAACGTCCCTGGAACGGTTTCGTCGACGCGCGCCGGTTCGCACTCGCGCAGGTCGCCACGCCTTGGGCGTTCGCGTTGGATGCCGATGAAGCACTCGACGATGATCTTCGCGACGCGTTGCTCGGCTGCACCGGTACCGCCGACGGCTACGCGATCTTGCGCGACACGTATTTCTGCGGCAAGCCGCTACGCATGTGGAAGGGCGAGTCGTTGCTCCGGCTGATGCGGGTCGCGAACGCACGCGTCGAAGCGAACCCGGCTTCGGGCGGGGCTGCCGAGTTGCACGAACGCTACGTCGTCGACGGTCCGGTCCAGCGCCTGAGCGGGCGGTTGTTCCACTATTCATACGAGACGGTCGAATCGTACCGCGAGAAGTTCGCGCGCTACACCGACCTGGAAGCGGCCGGCGATCCGCCGCGCGCCAATCCGTTGCTCGTGCCGCTTCGGTTCGCGCACGCACTGTTCGCGCGGGGTGCGCTGCTCGATGGTTCGCGCGGGATCTACATCGCTTGGATGTCGGCGCTCTATCCGAGCGTCGTCTCGTGGAAGGCGCGGCGCGCGCGATGAAGCCGCTGGTCTGTATCGATGCGCGCGAGACGCGCCAGATGTCGGTCGGCATGACCGCCTACGCGCGCGAACTCCGCGCCCGGTTGCCGCGGGTCGCGCCGGAGTTCTCGTACCGGTTCTTCGATCGGGGCCGCAACTTCGGCTGGAACGAACAGATCTGGATGCCCCTCGCGATGCGGTCGGCACGCCCGGCCATCTCGCACTTCCTCTCCCAGTACGTTCCGCTCGCGCCGCCGATGCCGTTCGTACTGACGATCCACGACCTGATCCACCTGCGATTTCCACAGTTCTTCAAGAGCAAGGTCGGGCCGTACTATCGCTCGGTCGTCCGATCCGCATGTGCGCGCGCGGCCCGCGTCATCACCGACGACCCGCGCACCATCGACGACCTGCGGCGATTCCTCAAGGTCGACCCGGAGAAGGTCCGGGTCGTGCCACTCGGTGTAAGCGAGACGTTCTCGGCGCCGGCCGCACCGCAGCGCGCCGAGCGCCCGTATCTGCTCTACGTCGGCAATCATCGGAAGCACAAGAATCTCGCGACGTTGTTCGAGGCGTGGTCGTCGCTCCCGGAGCGTGCGGCGGTCGATCTCTACGTGACCGGCAACGACGACTTCGGCGGCGAGTTGGAACGCCGGAGTACGTCCGAACGGCGGATCCGCGCGCTCGGCGATCTGCCCGAGGGGGCGCTCGTCTCGTACT
>JALYSX010000405.1 GCA_030854585.1 Vulcanimicrobiota bacterium | reverse complement strand
GTGTTTCATAGTCCCCTGAGAGAGCGCAAACACCGGTGACACAAAATCGGCACCCTCAAAGGGGGCGCCCAGACCTTCTGCGCCGGTGACCCGCTAGTGCAAAGCCGACTGATAGCGAAGCCCCCCGTCAGCACCGTTCGGAAATCCCGAGAAGTAATGAAGTTAGCCCTCGCAGTGCTGTTCGCATTGGTCACGCTTGCGCCCGCACCAGTGCTGGCCACCTGCGGGACCGTCAACCGGATAAGCTTTGCCGATGTTTCATCCGTTCTTGTGACCGACGACTACCGAACCGCCAACCACTATCGCGACAAGCTATATCCGGTTTCCAGTTGCCCGAATCAACGTTTTGGCTCCACTTCTGGAACGTCGGATCGCTTGCGTTTCCTACGACCTACTCGCAGTACACTTTGGCTGGGTCGGTGGGCGCTTTCCGACTACAAGCGACCCTCGCCGACGCAAGAGCGATTCTGGAAAGAGATCACTTCTACGAGTTGTCTCCACCCGATGAAATGGTAACCGAGTCGACCTGGTCAGTGTTGACGGCCCTCCGATGCGGCGTCGTGACGCGCATTCGGATGCTCAATGAAACGCCTCACCAGGATGCCGCAACGGCCAAGATATTCGCGGATTTCCAGGCGCTAAACGCAAGATCGCCCAAAACTAGGATCTCCCAGACTCCGAAAGCGTTCGAGGAGACCCTGATCTTCGATCCATAACCCTCGAAGTCGCCTGGCCTGGACTCGAACCATGTCGGCTCGCAAAGTCATCCCAACCCAGAATTACGAATGGCACCCACACAAAGGGTGCCATTCGTAATTCTGGTGCGCAAGACTGGACTCGAACCAGCACGCCGTTGCCAGCGCTAGCACCTCAAGCTAGTGCGTCTACCAATTCCGCCACTCGCGCATTTGAGGATTTTCGCCCCGGGTCTCCCGGCGGCAGACGTTAGTCTAAGGCCTACCTTGTGTTGGGGTCAAGTGCATCTCGCAGACCGTCGCCAAGATAGTTGATCGCGAGCACCGTTACGAAGATGCACAGGCCGGGGAAGACCGCGACCCACCAGCCGCTTTGCAAGGTCGCCTCGGCACTGGCCAGCATGCTGCCCCAGGACGCGGTCGGCGGCTGGATCCAGAAGCCCAGGAACGAGATGGTCGACTCCAGGGTGATCACGCCCGCGACGTCCAGTGTCGCCTGAACGACGATCGGGGCGACCGCGTTCGGTAGCAGATGCCGGAAGATGATCCGCAGGTCGCTGTTGCCGACCGCGCGGGCCGCTTCGGTGAACTCGCGTTCGCGCAAGCTCAAGAACGAGGCCCGCACGAGACGCGCGACCGACGGCCAGGTGAGCGCGCCGATGATCAGCACGATCACGCCGAAGCTCAGGCTCGCCTTGCTCGAGGTCTGCGCAACGATCGCGGTCAGCACCAGCAACAGCGGCAGGAGCGGGATCGAGAGAAAGACGTCGGTGATGCGCATCAGCACGTAGTCGATCCAACCGCCGTAGTAGCCGGCAAGTGCGCCCATGACGGTGCCGATGATCAACTCCATGATGACCGCGAAGAGCCCGACCTGGAGCGAGATCTGGGCGCCGTAGAACAGGCGCGAGAGCAGGTCGCGACCGACCTCGTCGGTGCCGAGAAAGTGGCCGCCGCAGATCAGCGCGTTCACGAAGCACGGCGGTACCGGATCACCCTTCCAGCTCACCTGGTCGATGGCGTTCGGATCTTGCAGGTGGAGCAACGGCGCAAGGATCGCGCTCAGGATGACGATCGCGAGTACCACGATACTGACTATGGCGAGCTTGTGGCGACGTAACCGCGTCCAGAACGTCACCTTCGTCCCTTGATCGTCGGCGTCGGCGACGTCGGCCATGTTGGGGGCGGGGACGTTAATCATACTTCACCCGCGGATCGAGCCACGCGTACGCGACGTCTGCAAGAAGGTTGGCGAACACGACCAAGGTCGAGATCATCATCAGGTAGCCCATCAGCAAGGCGATATCGCTCTGCAGTAGGGCGTTGTAGAACAGACGCCCGGCGCCGGGCCAGGCGAAGATCGTCTCGGTGACGACCGCGCCGCTCGCGATACCCGGCAACGAGAGCGCGACCACGGTCACCACCGGGATCAGCGCGTTCTTGAAGCCGTGTTTCAGCACGACGGTGCGGAAGTCCAAGCCCTTGGCGTGGGCGGTCCGCATGTAGTCGGTCTTCATCACCTCGAGCATCGACGAGCGCATGAAGCGGCTGAAGAGCGCGAGTTGCAAGAGCGCGAGCACGATCATCGGCATGATCAAGTGCATCAGGCGATCGGTGAAATCGAACGTGTCGTTGTACGAGATTCCGGCCGACGGAAGTTTGATCTGGTAGCCGCCCGGCAGCGGAATGCCGTGCACCGCGAGTGCAAGTTGCAGCATCAGCGCGAACCAGAAGACCGGCATCGACTGACCGAAGAACGCGAACGTGGTGATCAAATAATCCCAGACCGAGTACGGCTTGATCGCAGAGAACAGTCCGGCCGAGAGGCCCAGGGCGAGCGCCAGGATGAACGACGAGATCGTCAGTTCCACGGTCGCGCCCATGCGCCCGAGGATCGCTTCGAGGACCGGCTCCGAATTGCTGGTCGACCATCCGAGATCGCCGCTCGAGCGGATGTGCCAGAGCCACTTCAGGTATTGGATGATCAGCGGCTGGTCCAACCCGAGGTTGTGTTTGAGCCGGATGATGTCGGCCTGGGTGATGTGCGGATTCTGCAGATACGGCGCCAATGCACCGCCCGGAGCGTTGTTCGTGATCTCGAAGAGAATGAACGAAATCAACAGGAGCAGTGGGATCGCTTGCAGCGTTCGCCGCACGACGTAGGTGAACAGAGACTAGGCCTCCACCGGAACTGGACCGCCAGTAATTGGACCGCCGCTAGTTGGCCGAAGCATTTGGGACTCCTTGCGCCGGTCGCCGCATCGGGCCCAACCCGAGTAACGCGCGGGCCTGGTCCGGCGTCGCCACCTGCCGGCCGGCTTCGACCGAGATCCGCGCCACCCGGGCGACCAGCTCTTCATTGGTGGCAAGCCGACCCTTGCTGTAATAGAGATTATCTTCCAAGCCGACCCGGACGTGACCACCCATGGCGATCGCGACCATCGCGAGCGGAAGTTGCTGGCGACCGACGCCGGCCACCGACCAGGTGCAGCCGGCCGGAAGCGCGTCGACCAGATCGCACAGATTCTGCGCGGTCGCATCCAGCCCACCGGGGACGCCCAGCACCAGATCGACGTGCTGCGGGAGGTCGATCGCCCCTTCGGCCGCGAGCCGGCGGGCGTTGGACAGGTGCCCTTTATCGAAGATCTCGAGTTCCGGTCGGACGTCAAACTCGCGTAGCTTCGCCGCGATGCCGCGCATGATCGGGAATGAATTTTCGAAGATCTCGTCGCCGAAATTCACCGATCCGCAGGTCAACGTGGCCATCTCCGGGCGCAGGGCCAGCACTGCGGCGCGCTCCTCTGGGGACATGCCGATCGCGCCGCCGGTCGAGAACTGGACGATCAGGTCGCTCGCGGCACGGATCTCGGCGTAGGCCTCGCGGAAGCGCTCGACCTCGTGAGTATTGCTACCGTCGTCGTTCCGGCAGTGGACGTGAACGATCGAGGCTCCGGCCTCCCGGATCTTCCGAGCCGTCTCGCCCAGACGCGCCGGCGTATGGGGAAGATGGGGCGTTTGGTCGGGTGTGATCTCCGCGCCTACCGGCGCGCAGGTGATAATCAACGGCTCCATGGCTCGCCCTGCTTTCGCGACACGTGTGGTCGTTTACCCTAGATGCTTGTGGGCGTCCCTGATCAGGGCGGAATCCAGACCCAGAAGTTCGGCGAGTGCCAGGGCGTCGGTCTGGGGCGGGGTGGCCGCGGTCACCTCTGCAAGCGTGTAGTCCATCACATCCGCCAAGGCCGCGAGGGCCGAGGAGAGATCTCCGTCGGGTGGCCGACTCGGGACGCAACGCAGACCGCGGATCGCGTAGTGGACCGAACCGCTCGCCTGGGCGATGCCGGCCAGATGGGTCGCGAGCAGCGCGGTCGCGGAGCGATCGCGCAGCCGTTCGAGCAACGCGATCAGGAGCGCGCGCCCTTCTTGCGGGGTCGTCGTG
>JALYSX010000400.1 GCA_030854585.1 Vulcanimicrobiota bacterium | reverse complement strand
CATGCAAGTGCTCTACCAACTGAGCTAATCCCCCGCGTCCGTGTGCGATGCGGCGACCGGGCCTGATTCTCGGAGCCCGATATGAGTCCTTCAGCGGTGCGTGAGAACTTCCTCATAGCTGCGGCCGATGTCGCTGGAGAGGGCTTCGATAAGGGGTGCAGGGCGACTCGTTTGGGAGGCTCTTTCCGAGGCGTACGAAAACGGAACGCCGGCTCCGTTCCGCGCGTATATGCGTTGGGATACCGCGACGGCGCCGTTGATTTCGTGAGGTTGAGTTGATCGAGGCGCTCGAGGTGCGGCCGAAAAGTCTGGAGTCACCCGCGTGAAAGGTTCTGCCCTGCTCGGTGCGGCGGCCATCGTCGTCGCGGCGTTGTCGCCGGCGAGTGCCAAGGCGGATGACGCCTGCTGGCGAGCGCTCGATGCCGCGATCACTCATCGCGCCGCCGCGATCGTGCCCGCATATCTGCAGTACACGGTCAAACGATCGATCTCGCAACGCGGCGACGTTCCACTCGTAACGCGCCAGCAAGTCACCTATCGCGGCGCCGACGGCGCCGCGCGCGTGGTGGATAGCCTCTATGGCGACGCCGTGCGCTACACCTACACGCTCGAACCGGGCCCGCCGTTCGTCGGACCGTCTGGGGACCAGCGCGACGGCTGGATCGACTCTACCGGCGCGACGATCGCGACCGTTCACGCGCATGCCGGCAAAGCGTGCGACGATCTTGGGAGCGAGACGGTCGGCGGGCGGGCGACCGAACACCTACGAATCACCCCGCACCGAGACGGTGCTCCGGGAATCCGCGACGTCTGGGTCGGATCCGGTGGCGAGATCTGGCGCGCAGTCGTGGCCCAGGTACTCGACGGCTCGGCGTTGGCCGGCGTCCGCGGCGGGATCCTGGTCAATTGCACGATCGAGGTCGGCGACGAAGAAGGCCACGCCGTCGTCGAAACGGTCCGGTTCCACGACGGCGACCTGAGGCTCGACGGGGAGTGGACTTTCGGCGACTATGCGTTCTTCAGCGCGGCTCCATCGGGCACGTTTCCGCCCTAGGGCGACGGCCGAAAGTGGTGGAGACGAACGGATTCGAACCGATGACATCCTGCTTGCAAAGCAGGCGCTCTACCAACTGAGCTACGTCCCCCAGGCGACGCGCTTTTTTCCCTGGTCACGGCGCGATCTCCCCCGCCGTTCTTGTGGTCTAGGCCGCCATGGCGGATACTGAAGGTGGAGGTCTTCAAACGTGCTGGCTAGCGTTCTCGCGCTCGCGCTTGGCGGGCAAGCCTGCTGGGATCTGTACGACGGAGCGATGCGTCACCGCGCCGCCGCCGCTCACCCCGCGTACGTGCAATACGACGAAAACACCGCGCTCCATATCGACGGCTATCCGATCGTCAGCGCCACCGCGACCGTGCGCTATCGCTCCGACGGCCTTGCGCGCGTGGAGGACAGTCGCTTCGTCGACTACTCGTGGGTGACCGATCACGTCGAACCGGGGCCTCCCGAACTCGGACCATACGGAAAGAACCGCTCGGCGTGGCTGCCGATGGACGAGCCTGGTCTCCCGTCCGTCATCGCCGAGGTCCGCAAACACGGCGCCGCCGCGTGCACCAACCTCGGGCTAGAACAACTGCACGGTCATCTCGCCTATCATCTGAAGATCACGCCGTTCGACGCGTCGCGTCCATCGCTCAAGGCGCTCTGGATCGATGCGGACACGGCCGAGATATGGAAAGTCGTCGTGAGCGGACGGCTGTTCGTGATCGACGGCCCGCAGGAGAACAGCCCGGTCGTCGACTTCGAAGTCGAACTCGCAGCCGAAGGCTCGTACGTCATGGTGCAACACGTGACGTGGCACTATCGCATGCCGATCTACTCGCAGTATTCGAACTACTTCGGCGAATACTATCTAAGCAATTTCCACTACCCGAACGCCCTCCCACCCGTCACCTTCGCTCTCAACAACCACGCGGTGATCTAAAAGAAAAAGTCCCGCCGATTTCGGCGGGACTTTTCATATGGTGGGCCATCCTGGGTTCGAACCAGGGACCTCATGCTTATCAAGCATGCGCTCTAACCAACTGAGCTAATGGCCCGGAACGGAGAGAGTATACCATGCCGTGCAAGTCCCCCTCTCCGTCTAAATCGGGCTAGATCATCTCGATCCATTTGTGGAGATAGCCATCCTCGGCTTTCAACTGAGCGAGCATCATATCGCGCAGGGCATCGGCCTCGCGTTGGAGTTCGGCGCGCTCCTCGAGATCGAAGTCGAATCGCGCCCGTTGCAGGGCTAGCTCCCGCATTTGAGCGACGGCCGGATCATCGGGCTCCGGTGCGGGCGGGGGGGCCGTCTCCACGCCCGCGTCGGCGTGACGCGGAGCGGGAGCAAGCGGCCCGGTCATTCACTGATGCTCTGGATGAACTTTTTGGTGATCGCGTTGTCTTCCTTACGCTGGGTCATCTCGACGTCGCGAAGGGTGTTGATCTGGCGCATGTTCTCCGAGCGTTCGTCTACGGCTTGATCGAACATGGTCGACTGGACGCTCATCTGCTCTTGGTGTTGCATCTGCTCTGCGTAGAGACCCATCTGGAAGGTCTCGTCGGCGGTGTTGAGGCCTTGCATGACGGCGGATCCGACGGCGTTGCCGGCGGCGCCGCCGAGCATGCCGATGGCGGCGGAGGCGAGGGCTGCGAGAAACGACATGGCGTGCTGCTTACTCCGTGGTGGTATCGTCGCCGAGGATTCCGGCGAAGGAGTCGCCGTCCGACTGCGGTGCGGTGGTGGTAGTCCGAAAGGGCGTTGACCGAGCCGAGGTTGGTCGGTCCCTCGGCGATGGCTTCGCCGAGCAGGGTCTTCGGATCGGGGACCGGGCAGGCGGCCGGTCCGGTCGTCTTCCCGGGAGCCGGCGAGGCACCGCCCGCGCCCCCGGCGATTCGCCGGTAGTGGCGTAGTACCGAGTCGGCGTAGCCGAGCACCTGGCCGTCGCCCCAGCGGGCGGTCGTCCCCTTCGCGCTCGGGGAGCCGGCGTTGTAGGACGAGAGCGCCGAGTGGACGTCCCCACCGTACTTGTCAAGCAGGCTGCGGATCATGTGGGCGGCATATTGGGCGTTGGCGGCGGGCTTCATCGCCTCGGGGG
>JALYSX010000375.1 GCA_030854585.1 Vulcanimicrobiota bacterium | reverse complement strand
CTGTACATCACCCTGCCGCGCCAGTTCGTGCTCGGTCCGGTCTACCTCGCGCCCGTCCTGGTGCTCGCGTTGCTGTTGCCGCTCCTGGTCTTCGCGCCCAGCCGGCACCAAGAGACGCCGATGCAGCGAGCGGCTTCGGTCGCGTTGATCGCCATCATCAATTTCTTCAATATCGCTTCGGTCGCGCTCCTGATCTACGAGACGATGTTCGCACCGAACCACGCCAAGTTGCTGGCGCTTCCGGGGAGCGGACAGAGCCTGCTGATCGCCGGCGCGCAGATCTGGCTTGCGAACATCCTGGTCTATGCGATGTGGTACTGGGAGATCGACGGCGGCGGCCCGGAGCCGCGGGCACACGCCGCTTCCGCGCTCGAGTTCTTGCAGGCGGACTTTCTCTTCCCGCAGATGATGGTCGGTGACGAGCGGATCGCCTGCATCGAGAAGCGTTGGAAGCCGCTCTTCGTCGACTACATCTTTCTCGCGTTCACCAACGCGCTGGCGTTCAGCCCGGCGGATACGTTCCCGATCACCCGACCGGCCAAGTTGCTGATGATGTCAGAAGCGATCACCTCGTTCGTCACGATCGCGGTTGTGCTCGCACGGGCGGTCGGCGTGGTCGTCTAGTAGTCGCCTTTTGCGGGGTCGTAGTCGACCTCGTGGATCGTGGCCTGGACGTGTGCGAACGCATCCGGACCGATCCGAATATCGCCGCGGAACGGGTAGTCCAGCTCCGCGATCAAGACGAAGATCACCGCGACGATCGCGCTCAACCCGATCGTCATGATGAGATGCGCGCGGATGTTGTCCACCCGGAAGAGATAGGTGAAGCCGACCGTGATGATGCTGAGCACCAGCATGGCGGTCCACATCAGCGGCGGGATACCCTGGTCGTTATCGAAGAGCCGCTGGCGCCGGGCGTCGGCGAAGGTGCGCACCAGTTCGAGCGCCTGTCCTTGGAGGGTGTCTTCGTGCAACGTTGCGGGAACGAAGGCGACCACGTCGTGCTCCACGTTGTAGGCGAGCCGCTTCGCGATCGTGCTCCGGCCGCCATGCTGCATGAGCGGCCACTCGTCGGTGATGATGGTGTCGGTGTAGCGATCCAGATCGCGCTGCACTTGGCCGCGTAGGGGGACTGGAAAGCCGAGCACGAGATGATGCAGATCGGCGACCGCGCTGGCTTCGCGCTGGACGTTGCCGGCCGACGCATCGTACTCTTGCCAGACCACCACCACCATGAACGAGAGCACGACCGCGAGGATCGTGCCGGCCGTACCGATGATTGGGCCGGCGACATCGTTGTGCGTGATCCGATCGGCCTTCGTCCCGAAGCGTCGCACCAGCAGCAGGCCGCCGCCCGCGAGCGTGCAGGCAACGGCCACCACCAACGGCGCGAAGAGCCATGTCGGGAAGGTATAGATCCACGTCACGCTCGCTGGCTTCGCGCGGGAGGTGGGGCTTCCTTGAGCGAGTGCCGGCCGCGTGCAACGCTTGGCCCAATCGCGCGGTTCTGTAGGACGCAACGGTAGCCGAGTGGAACCGGAGCGGCCTCGCGGGTATGATGTAATGGCAGCCTGTGACCTTCCCAAGGTCGACGCGTGGGTTCGATTCCCACTACCCGCTAACCGACAACCGAGAACGAGCGAGAACGGCGACGTAGCCAAGTGGTAAGGCAGGGCTCTGCAAAAGCCCCATTCGGCAGTTCAAATCTGCCCGTCGCCTCCAACGTTCTCATCCTTCCTCACATCGAGCTCACATGCGCATAGTCGTCCTCGGAGCCGGCGGCATCGGCGGATTCGCCGCCGCGGCACTCGCGCGGGCGGGATACGACGTCGCCGTCGTCGCGCGCGGCCCCCACCTCGATGCCATCCGCACTCGCGGTCTCCACGTCCGAAGCGTCCTCGGCGAGTTCACCGTGCGCGTGCCGGCGAGCGATCGGCTCGCGGAGCTCGGAACGTTCGACCTCGCGATCGCCGGGTTCAAAGCCCATCAGTGGGCCGATGCGCTCGAACAACTCGCGCCGGCGGCGCACGAGGGTCTCACGATCGTCACCCTGCAGAACGGCGTGCCGTTCTGGTTCGCCCGCACGCCCCCACTCGAGAGCGTCGATCCGGGCGGGCGCATCGGCGCGCTCTTCCCGGACGCGCAGACGATCGGAGGTGTCGTCCACGCCTCCGGCCATATCCCGGAGCCGGGTTCGATCCGGCAGAGCGGTCGCGCGCGCTACCTGTTCGGGGATGCCGCCGGAGGCGCGGGCGATCGTGTGCGCGAGCTCTGCGAGATGTTCCGCGTCGCCGGCATGGAGCCGGAGCCCGACGAGAACATCCGCGCGACGGTCTGGCTGAAGCTGGTGAATAACGCCGGTCTCAATCCGGTCAGTACCCTACGCGGTGTGACCGTGCATCGCATGCTCGAAGATCCGGCGGCGTTTGCCGAAGTGCGCGAGCTGATGCTCGAGGCGATCGCGGTCGGCCGCGCGCTCGGCGCCATCGAGAACGTCGACGTCGAGGATCGCTTGGCGGCCCTCTCGAGTATAGCGGACGTCAAGACCTCGATGCTGCAAGACTTCGAAGCCGGACGCAAGTTGGAGACCGGGCCGATTCTGGGCGCGCTGATCGAACTCGCCGGCCGGTGCGGCGTTCGGGTTCCGCTGGCGTGCGCGGCGGAGGCGGCGCTCGAGGCGAAGGCTCGATGCTGACGCGCCGAATCGTGCCGTGCCTGGATATCAAAGGGGGTCGCGTCGTCAAGGGCGTCAACTTCGTAGCGTTGCGCGATGCCGGGGACCCGGTCGAACTCGCGAAGACGTACGAAGCCTCCGGCGCCGACGAACTCGTCTTTCTCGATATCACCGCGACGGTCGAAGGGCGGCAAGCGACCCGCGACGTCGTCCGTGCGGTCGCGCGCGAGTTGACGATCCCGTTCGCGGTCGGTGGTGGCGTGAGCGCCGTCGAAGACGTGCGCGATCTGCTCCGCGCCGGCTGCGATAAGGTCGCGCTCAACTCGAGCGCGGTGCGTCGTCCGGACCTGTTGCGTGAAGCGGCCGCGGAGTTCGGCAGTCAATGCATCATACTCGCGGTCGATGCGCGCGCGCTCGGAACCGGTTGGGAAGTCGTGGTCGACGGCGGTCGTACCTCGACCGGGCTCGATGTGCTTGCATGGGTCGCCGAAGCGACGCGCGACGGCGGCGCGGGCGAAGTGCTGGTGACCAGCATGGATCGCGACGGCACCAAGATCGGTTACGATCTCGCGCTGACGGCGGCGGTCCGGGCGGCCACGAGCGTCCCGGTGATCGCGTCGGGTGGGGCGGGCAGCATCGCCGACTTCGCCGACGTCTTCGAACGCGCGGACGCGGACGCGGCGCTCGCGGCATCGCTCTTCCATTTCGGCGAAGTCGCGATTCCGGATCTCAAGGCGGCGCTGGCCGCACGCGGGATTCCGATGCGCCCGTGGAAAGCAGGCGTTCGATGAATCTGGATAAGCTCAAATGGGGCAGTGACGGACTGCTTCCAGTCGTGATCGCGGATGCGACCACCGGCGCGGTACTGACGCTCGCCTGGGCCGATCGCGCCGCGCTCGAGCGTACGATCGCGACCCGCGAGACGCATCTCTACAGCCGGAGCCGCCAAGCCCCGTGGCGTAAGGGCGAGAGTTCGGGCAACACCCAGCGCGTGCGCGAGGTGAACGCCGATTGCGACGGCGACGCCCTCCTCTATAGCGTAGAACCGGCCGGTCCGGCTTGCCACACCGGAGAGCCGACCTGTTTCCACGAGAGCCTGCTGATGTCGGATGTGCCGGTGCGCGACGAGCGCTTCGCGCACGCGATGAATGCGCTCGAAGCCGTGCTCGTGCAGCGCAAGATCGACCCGCCCGAAGGTTCGTACGTCGCCAAGCTCTATGCCGGTGGGGTCGACCGCATCGGCAAGAAGATCGGCGAAGAGGCCACCGAGGTGGTGATCGCCGCCAAGAACGACGATCCCGACGAACTCGTCTGGGAATCGGCCGACCTGCTCTTCCATCTTCTGGTGATGCTCGCCGAGCGCAACGTCTCGCTCGGACGCGTCGGCGAACATCTGTTGCAGCGTGTCAAACCCGATCCCGATTAGCGACCTCGCGGTCGTCGGCCCGAAGACGGCGGCCTACTTCCGCGAGTTGGGGCTTACGACGGCGCACGACCTTCTCGACTATCTGCCGTTCCGGTATGAAGATCAGCGCTACCCGACGCCCTCGAATCGACTCGGTTCCGCTGACGGCGAGGAGAACGCGGTCGGCCGGATCCTCAGTGTCAAGGAGAAGCGCGTGCGCGATATGGAGATCGTCGAGGCACGCCTGCAGGACGAGACGGGCACGTTCGTCGCCAAATGGATCGGCCGACGGCGCTTCGTGATCGGGCGCTTCTCGGCCGGCATGCGTATCTACGTGCGCGGTCGAGTGGAGATGACGCTCGCCGAACCGGTCGTGAATGTCTCGAACTACGGCATCCTCGCCGACGGAGAAGAGTATCGCGGCGAGGTCGTGCCGATCTATCACGCGAGCAAGGATCTCTCGACGCGCAAGATCGCGCAAGTCGTACACAAGAATCTGCCGCGCTTGCTCGAGTTGGCTGGCGACGACCCGATTCCACCGGCGCTTGCCCATCGGCAGAAGTTCCCGCCGCTAGCGGCGGCGTATCGCTCCGCCCACGCCCCCGCGACGCCCGAGGAGGCGGAGCGCGCGCGCGACCGCTTCATCTACTCCGAGTTTTTGGTGCTCGCGACGTCTGCGCGACGGAAGCGCGAAATGCGCGTGCGCGAGCGCGGCGCACTCGCCCTCACGGTTCCGCCCGGGCTGCTCGACGATTTTCAAGCCGCGCTACCGTTCCCGCTGACCGGTGCGCAGCGGCGCTCGATCGCCGAGATCTGGGCCGATATGGCAAGCGATGTGCCGATGAACCGGCTCTTGCAAGGCGACGTCGGCAGCGGCAAGACGCTGGTCGCGGCGGCCGCGATCGTACTCGCCGCGCGCAACGGCGTACAATCGGCGCTGATGGCGCCGACCGAGATCCTGGCGTCGCAGCACGCGGCCAAGCTCGCGCCGCTCTTGCTCCCGCTCGGCGTGACGCTCGAGGCGGTCTTCGGGAGCCAAGGCGCGCGCGCGCGCAAGAATGCCGTCGAACGGATCGGCAGCGGCGAGGCCTCTCTTGCGGTCGGGACGCACGCGTTGCTCACCGAGGGCGTCGACTTCGCGCGGCTCGGTCTGACCGTGATCGACGAGCAACATCGCTTCGGCGTCGCGCAACGTGCGCGGTTGCGGTCGAAGGGTGGATCGCCGCACACGCTCCACATGACGGCGACGCCGATTCCGCGCACGCTCGCGCAGTCGGTCTACGCGGACCTCGACGCCTCGACCATCGACGAGCTGCCGCCCGGGCGAACCCCGATCGAGACGTTCGCCGTGCGCGAGAGCAGGATGCCGCGGGTCGAAGAGTTCGTCCGTCGCAACGTCGGGATGGGGCATCAGACCTACATCGTTGCGCCGGCCATCGACGAGAACGAAGCCGACCTCACGAGCGCGCTTGCCGAAGCCGAGCGACTCAAGCGCGACGCGTTCCCGGATCTGCGCGTGGGCGTCCTGCACGGTAAGATGGCGCCTCGCGAGAAAGACGAGATCATGAGCCGCTTCGTCGGCGGTGAGATCGACGTGCTGGTCGCGACCACGGTGGTCGAGGTCGGGGTCGACGTCCCGAACGCAAGCGTCATGGTCGTGCTTGACGCGCATCGCTACGGACTCGCGCAGCTCCATCAACTTCGTGGGCGGGTCGGGCGCGGCGCCGCCAAGTCATACTGCCTGCTGGTATCGCCGGACGATGCAGGCGAGCGAGCGCGGCTGGAGATCCTGACGGAGACCACGGACGGCTTCGCGATCGCCGAAGAAGACCTGCGGCTACGAGGACCCGGCCAGTTTTCCGGCACCGCGCAGTCGGGCATCGATGAGTTCCGATTCGCCGATCTGATCCGCGATATCGAGGTCTACCGCACCGCCAAGGTCGACGCCGACGCGTTGGTGACGGCCGACCCGAACCTGGATCGCTCCGAAAACGCCGGGCTGCGCGCCGCACTCGAAGCCGCGCCTTCCGCACGTGCGATGATTGCCTCGTCCTAGCGTCGAAGCGCGCCGCATGAAGCATCGAAGCCTTACCGCCGCCCTCGCGGGCGTTGTTCTCGCCGCGCTCGTCGCCCTGGCCGCGCCCGCGCCGGCCGCCGCCGCCAATCTGACCGTGACTCGGGCGACCCTCGCCAACGGTCTGCAGATCGTGGTCGTTCACGACCCGCTCGCACCGGTCGTCACGACCATGCTCAACTACAAGGTCGGCTCCGACGAACAACCGATCGATGGACTGGCGCACGCGACCGAACATATGATGTTCCGCGGCAGCAGTTCGCTTTCATCGGGCCAACTAATGGATGCGGTCGGCGTCACCGGCGGCAACTTCAATGCCGACACGCAGAGCGGCCTCACGCAATACTTCTTCACCGTTCCCTCGCAGTATCTCGATATCGCGCTGCGGCTCGAGCGTTCGCGCGCGACCGGCCTGCTCATGTCGCAGAACCTGTGGCTTCAGGAAAGCGGCGCGATCACCCAAGAGGTGACCCAGGACAACTCGAACGCGCTCTATCGCATCTTTCAGAAGCTCAACAACCGCATGTTGGCCGGAACGCCGTACGCCAAGAACGGACTCGGCACGATCTACGGCTTCGCGCATCAGGTGAACTCGAAGGAACTGCTCAAGTTCTATAAGGCCTGGTATCACCCGAACAACGCGCTCTATGTGATCGTCGGAGATGTCGACGGCCCGACCGTCGTGAACCAGGTCCGCTCGATCTTCGGCGACATTCCGGCGGCGAAGCTGCCGGCGCGCTCGCCGGTCGTGCTGCGGCCGTTTACCGGCGCCGTCTACCGTGATACCAGCGATCAGCCGTTCACGGCCGTACTACTCGGCTATCGTCTGCCGGGCTACGACAGCCCGGACTATGCGGCCGGCGTGATCGCCGGCGACGTGCTCAACAGTCAGCGCGGCGCACTCGCCGCGCTCACCGCCGCGGGCAAGGTCTACCAGGCGGGCTTTCAAGCACAGTCGTTCTCGAAGACGACGGTCGGACTGACCTACGCGATCGTACCGATCTCGACAAAGCCCGAAACGGCCGACGGATGGCTGCGCTCCGTCATCACCACCTATGCGAAGTGGGGCGTGCCGGCCGATCTGGTCGCGGCCGCTAAACTGCGCGAAGTCTCCGACTTGGAGTTCGCGGGAAACTCGATCGAGGGACTTGCGAGTCAGTGGAGTAGCGCCCTTGCGGTGCAAGGCTTGCACTCGCCCGACGACATGATCGTGGCTTTCGACAAAGTGAGCGCGTCCGACGTGAACCGGGTTCTGCGTTCGTCCTTCGACAACACCAAGGTGATCGCGGCCTACGCGGTGCCGAAGAATATCGGCAAGCTCAGCATCTCGGGCGGAATGCATGCAGAAGACAACTCGATCCCGCCGAGCACGCATCAGGTACTCGTGCCGTGGGCCCAGCGCGTGCTCGAGGGTCTGCAGGTCCCCAAGCAGACGCTGGCGCCCGTCTCGATGATGTTGCCGAACGGTCTGCGATTGATCGTGCAATCCGAGAACATCACCCATACCGTCGTCGTGAGCGGCTCGATCACCAGCAACGCGCAGGTCCAAGAACCGGCCGGAAAAGATGGCGTGGCGGATCTCACCGCTGCGCTCATGCCGTTCGGCACGACCCACTACGACCGGATCGGCCTCCAGCGTGAGTTCGACAAGATCGCGGCGAGTGCGAACGTCGGCACCCAGTTCGGGATCTCGACGTTGACCGCCAACTTCGATCGTGGCGTCGCGTTGCTGGCCGATGAAGAACTCCATCCGGCCTTCGACGCGACCGCGTTCGGGATCGTCAGGGGCCAGGAGGCCAAGAGCGTGGCCGACGCGGCCGACTCGCCCGACCACTTGACCGAGGTCGCGCTCGCGAATGCGCTCTACCCGCTCGGCGATCCGCAGCGTCGGTTCGCGACCGCGGCGAGCGTCGGGTCGGTCGGACTCGACGACGTCAAGGCGTGGTTCGCCGGAGCGTACCGTCCCGACATGACGACCATCGTCGTCATCGGCGATACGACTCCCGCCAAGGCGCGCGCCGTGATCGAGAAGTACTTCGGAGGTTGGAGCGCGACCGGATCCAAACCGAACGTCTATCCCGCGCCGGTCGCGGCGAATGCTCCGGGCGCCGTCTCCGTGCCGGCAACGGGTCGCGTGCAGTCGTCCGTCCAGATGGTCGAGACGATCGGGCTGCTGCGCAACGATCCGGACTGGGCGAACCTTCAAGTCGCCAACACGGCGCTGACCGGCGGTTTCTACTCCTCGCTGCTCTACCACGATCTGCGCGAAGTGCACGGCTACGTGTACAACGTGTCGAGCGCGGTGGCGGCCGGTAAGGTACGCTCGACG
>JALYSX010000371.1 GCA_030854585.1 Vulcanimicrobiota bacterium | reverse complement strand
GCTCCGGCGCCTCGGCCTCAAGTCGTTCGGCAAGCGCTTCACGCCCTTCATCTATAGGCGCGTTCCGCGGGCGATGATCGCGTGGGATTCGGTCGCTCCGATCCGCGATGCGAATCCGTCCGAGGTCCGACTCTCGGTCAAGGAGAGCAAGCTCGCCCGCCTCCACCCCTCGGATCTGGCCGAGATCATCGGCGACCTCTCGGCGCGCGAAGCGCTCGCGGTCGTCCGATCGCTTGACGACGAGACCGCCGCCGATGCCTTCGAACATCTCGATGCGGATACGCAGAAGACCCTGATCGACGACATCGGCGACGAACGCGCTGCCGACATCATCGAGGAGATGGACTCCGACGACGCCGCTGATCTGCTCTCCGAACTTCCCGAAGAGCAACAGACGCGCTTGCTCGCCGAGATGGACGAGTTCACGGCCGGCGAACTGCGCGAATTGGTCAAATACGCCGAAGATAGCGCGGGCGGTCTGATGACGACCGACTACGTCTGGATATATCCGCATCGCACGGCCGAGGCGACCATCCGCAAGATCCGCGAGATCGCGCCCGCGTCCGAGTTCATCTACTATCTCTACGTGGTCGACAAAGCCGACTCGCTTCTCGGCGTGCTGACCCTGCGCAGCCTGCTGCTCGCGCCGCCGGACGCGACCATCGAAACGATCATGGAGACGGATCTGGTCACGCTCGCTCCGGACGCGGAGAAGGACGAAGTCGCCGCCACCATCGCGCGCTACGATCTGCTGGCGGCGCCGGTCGTCGACGATCACGGCACGTTGCTCGGAATCGTCACCGTCGACGACGCCATCGACGCGATCATGCCGGCTGAGCTGGCCAAGAAACTCCCTCGCTTCACGGCACGTCACCACCGGCGGACGGTCGTTGCAACAGGTTAGCAAGACGCCGAAGCGCCGTTGGTGGCGCTCGCTGCTGCTTTTCGCAGGCGTGCTCGGCCCGGGATTCATCACGGCCTCCGCCGGCAACGACGTTGGCGGCATCGCGACCTACTCTGCGGCCGGCGCGCAGTACGGTTACGCGATCCTGTGGGTGTTGCTCCCGCTCGCCGTCGCATTGATCGTCGTGCAAGAGATGGCCGCGCGCATGGGAACCGTCACCGGAAAGGGGCTGGCCTCGCTGATCCGCGAGAACTTCGGCGTCCGCGTCTCGTTCTTCGCGATGCTCGCGCTCTTCGTCGTCAACGTTGGTCTGACTGCGACCGAGTTCGCAGGCATCGCGACCGCATCCGAGATATTCGGCATCTCGCGCTACATCGCGGTACCAATCGCGCTGGTCGCCGTCTTCTTCTTTATCCTCAAGTTCGACAACAAGATCGTCGAGCGGACCTTCGTCGGATTCTCTCTGATCTACATCTCGTACGCGATATCGGCGATCCTTGCGCATCCCGATTGGCACGCCGTCGCGTACGGCGCGCTCGTGCCCACCTTTCACGCCACCGACAAGCAATGGATGTTCTTGGTCGTCGGGCTGATCGGCACGACCGTCTCGCCGTACATGCAGTTCTTTCTCCAGTCCGCGGTCGTCGAGAAGGGCACCGGCGAAGAGCATCTCGGGCTCGCGCGCGCCGACGTGGTGGTCGGATCGGTCATCGGCATCGGGATCGCCGGCTTCATGATCGTCTCGAACGCAGCGACCATCTTCGTCGCCAACCATCACGGCGGCCACATCCATCCGACTCAGGCGTCGGATTTCGCGGTCGCCCTCAAACCGCTCGCGGGGACGCTGGCCGCGACCATCTTCGCGCTCGGCATCTTGAACGCTGGGCTCTTCACCGCGACCGTACTCCCGCTCTCGACGGCGTACGTCATCTGCGAAGCGCTCGGCTTCGAGGCTGCGCTCGACCGCAAGTTCGCGGAGGCGCCCTTCTTCTTCACGCTCTTCGGTGCGGGTCTGATCCTCGGTGCGATCCTGGTGTTGATCCCGAGCATTCCGCTCTTGCCGTTGATCCTGGTCGCGCAGACCATCCAAGGCGTGCTCCTACCGGCAGAACTCGTGTTGATGCTGATCATCATCAATCGGAAGAGCATCATGGGCGCGTACACGAACTCCCGGTTCGCAAACGCGATCGCCTGGGCGACCGCAATCGTCGTCGGCGGACTTTCGCTGGTCTTTATCGTTCAGCAGCT
>JALYSX010000194.1 GCA_030854585.1 Vulcanimicrobiota bacterium | reverse complement strand
TTCTTTGCGATTCTACGCGGCCCTTCGAGCCGCCGCCGCTACAAAAGAGGGCGAGGGCCGCCCCGGACACCGGAGCTACCTCTGGTAGGCGTGCAGACCCGCGTGGATCCAGATGTTGACACCGAGGTAGGTGAAGATGACGATGAAGAAGCTGCCGAACGCGATCCAGGCGCTGCCGACGCCTCGCCACGATCCGCGCGTGTGCAAGTGCATGTAGATCGCGTAGGCGATCCACGACGACATCGCGGCGGTCTCTTTCGGATCCCACTGCCAGTACGCGCCCCAGGCCTCGTGCGCCCACATCGCACCGGTGATGATGCCGAGCGTCAGGAGCGGAAGCGCGACCGCGACCGCGCGGTACGTGAGCACGTCGAGTTGCGGGAGCGAGGGCATGGATGCGAGCCATCCGCCGGTCGCGCCGCCGCCGACCGTTCCGCCGGCCGCGAGCGCCGCGGTCTTTGCAAGTGAACGCTCGACGTAGTACCGCACCAGGTACAGGCCCGAGAGCACGAACGACACGAGGAACGCGCCGTACGACGAAACGACCAGCGGCACGTGGATCTTCGCCCAGTACGATTGTAGCGACGGTACGGCCGGCATGGTGCCTTCGTTCCAGGTCGTCGCATAGGCCAGGAAGAGCGCCGCGATCGCGACCACGAACCCGCCCGCGAACCAGAGATCGTATTTGATCGCGAAGATGATGAAGATCAACACGCCGACCGCCGCGAAGAGCGAAAGCGAGCCGTAGAGATTGAGCAGCGGCCAGACGCCGGTCATCTCGTAGCGAGCGACCAACTGCGCGAACTGCGCGACGCAACCCAGCACGACCAGCGGGACGCCGACCGATCGCAAGAGCGGTTGCCGCGTGAAGAAGAACCCGACCAGCGCGAGGGCGCCGATGGTGTAGGCACCGAGTGCGATGATGAGCAGAAGTTTATCGGGGGTCATCGGCTGGTTCATAGCGCGCCTTCCAGGGTGGTCTTCAGGTCGGAGAATTGCTTCTCGTAGATATCATAGCCCTTGACGGTCGTCGCTGCGATGCCTACGGTCGTTGTTCCGTCGTCCGCCTCATCGACGTTGATGTAGAGGCGGGCGGGCAAGAAATAGAACGCGATCACCAGCCCCGCCAGCAACACGAACGCGCCGATGCCGACGATCACCGCGCCCGGGTCATAGCGATACTGCAGGCCGGTGTAGAGCAGGTATCGATGCGGAACGACCTTCCAGCCGCCGCCGAGATCGATCCAGGTCTGTAACGGCACGAGCGCCGCACCGATGGCGGAGCCCTGGTTGAAGACGTTGAGCACGACGGCCGGATCGTTGACGCGCGGATCCGGACCGGGCTGACCGGTCACTCGATCGACGGTCGGCACGAAGCGCGCGTACTGCACGCTCTTGGGGGTTCCGGGGATGTCGAGCGCTTCGCCCTCCATCAACGTGCGATCCGAGAGATTGGCGACGCGCACGCCGTTATGGAGCACGTCGAAGCGCATCGCGAAGCCATACGACGCCTGATAGTAGAGGGTGCCGTCGATATCGATCGGCTGATTGACCCGGATCGTCTCGGCCTTCACCTTGCCGTCGTTGCCGGTGACCGTGACGTGCGAGACGTAGTCGATCGGCTGATAGACCATGCCGCTCTTGGTCGAGATCGGCTGGATCTTGTACGCGAAGCTGTCGAGTCGGATCAGTGCGTGCGTGCGCGGAACCTCGAGTGTCTGCCCGGTCACGATCGCGGATTCGCCGGCGAAGCCGCGCGCCCAGTAGATGGTCGCGCCGGCCGCGATGATGACGAAGCCGAGATGCGCGATCAGCACGCCGCGGCGCGCCCAGTTGAACTTGTCGGCGAAGATCCATTCGGTTCCGTCGAAGGTGCGCTTGCGCACCTGCCAGCCGCGCGAACGGAAGAACGCATCGACCTTGGCTCGCACGTCGGCGACGGTACCGGCGACGTGGACCTTCATGTTCAGCGGGATCTTGTCGATCTTGACCGGGCGCAGGGGCGGGAGCCGCGCCGGGATCACGCGCTTGAACGTGCAGACGGTGAGCGAGAGTAGGATCAGGCCGATGATCCCGACGTACCAATAACTGTGGTAGATGTTGTCGAAACCGAGGCGCACGATCGCGCGCGCGACGGGTGCGGCGTAGTTCTGGAAGTAGGCGCTCGCGTCCAGGCCCTGTTCGACGATCACGCCGATCAGCGTGAAGATGCCCCAGACCACGAACAGACAGACCGCGAAGAGCACGTTGCCGAACGTACGGACGAAATCTTCGTAGAGGTCGCGGGCGGCTACTCGGGCTTCCATGTCTTCTCCAGGATCGCGATGATCCAGATCGAGGCTTCGTAGAGTACGTACATCGGGACCGCGAGGAGTGCCATCGTCATCGGATTACCGTCGGGCGCGGCGATTCCGCCGAGTACGAAGAACCCGAAGATCGCGTGCCGACGATAGGTGATCAGCATCTTCCGGTTGACGATCCCGATCCGCGCGAGCGCGACCATCACGACCGGCAGTTGGAAGATCAGCGCGAAGAGCGCGAGCAGGATCATCACGAAGTTGAGCGTGTCGGCCACACCGAAGGTCGCGATCGCGACTTCGTTGGTGATGCCGATCAGCGCCGCGACCACGCGCGGGATCACGATGAAGTGCGCGAACGCCAGGCCGGCCAACGCGAGCAGCAGCGACGGGAGCATGAAGAGGTAGACCATCCGGCGCGTCTTGGGGTGGAACGCCGGGACCACGAACATCCAGAGCTGATAGAGCAGGATCGGCAGGCCGATCACGATGCCGCCGATGATCGAGAACTTGAACTCGGTGAAGATCACGTCGGCCGGACCGAACGCGTGGAGTTGAATCCCGTGGAAGTAGGCGTTGACCATCCATTTGATCACGTACTGCGACGGCCAGAACAACAGGACCGCGATCGCGACCACCGTTCCGATCGAGATCAATAGGCGCGTCCGAAGTTCGCGGAGATGCTCGGTGAACGGCATCTCTTTCTGGTCCCACCCCTCGGGCATGGTTAGGTGGACGGCGTGCCTTCGTCGCTCGGCGGCGGCACGGCTTGTCCGAAGGACTGACCGGCTTCGACGTTATCCATGGGATCGGCAGCGGCGGTCTGCGCGCGCCTCCGCGCGTCCTCGCGCGCCTTCTCGGCGGCGACGTCGGCATCGGCTTGGCCCTGGATGAACTCTTTTTTCGCCTGGCCGGCGCTACGCGCGAGCTTCGGTAGCTTGTCGGCGCCGAAGAGCAGGGCGGCGAGCGCGATGATGCCGATGATGATCGGGGCGTCGATGATGGCGAGGGTCGGGTGGAATAGCATGAGGTGTTGTCGTCTCCTAGTCGGCCGCGAGCGCGTCGGCCAGCTCTTCGAGTTCGGTTTTGGCTCCCGATGCTCCCATCGGGGCGAGGGCGGCTTTAGCCCGGGCCACGAAATCGGCGATCTGTCGCCGGGTCGAGCCGAGCCCCCCAACCCGGGCGATCTCGGCGACGATGGCGGGGACGTCGGCTTCGCCGCCCTCACCCTCATAGTACTTCTCGACGCGAGCCCGCAGCTCGGTATCGCCCGTTTCGAGGGCCAGAATTAACGGAATCGTCATCTTGCGCTCGTGGAGATCGTTGCCGACCGGCTTGCCGATGGCGGCGGCGTCGGCGGTCACGTCGAGCAGATCGTCCTTCATCTGGAACGCGATACCGTAGAGATCTCCGAACGTACGGAGCGCTTCGATCTGTTCGGTCGAGGCGCCGGCCGCGATCGCTCCGCACTCGGCCGAGGCGGCGAACAGGCTCGCGGTCTTCTTGCGCGCGACCTCGATATAGGTCTCGAGCGGCAGATCGAGCACGCCGAGCGAGCGGAGCTGGAGCACCTCGCCGTCGCAGATCGCGGCAAGCGTCGCGCTCAGGATATGCGGGATCGGTGCCGTGTAGTTGGCGGTGACGTTCTTGAATATCCAGGCGAAGAGATAGTCGCCGGCGAGTACGCTCACGCGATTGCCGTAGTCGATCGCGGTCGAGTTGACGCCGCGCCGGGTGCTCGCGTTGTCGACGACGTCGTCGTGGATCAGCGTGGCGACGTGGATCAACTCCATGTATGCGGCGAGATGCAGGTGTTCGTCCGAGTCGTCGCCGCAGGCGCTCGCGGCGAGCAATGTCATGCGCGGGCGTAGGCGCTTGCCTCCGGCCGCCAGCATGCGCTTCACGGCTTCGGTGATCAGCGCATTGTCGGTAGAGAACGTCGAACGGAAGAAGTTCTCGACGCGCGCGTAGAGGTCGGCGTCGTCGCGGACGGCTTCCATCAGACGGCCGTTCCGTAGTGGATCGCGATCGCGCCGCCCATCAGGCGCACGAAGCCCGCGCCCGCAAAGCCTGCGTCCGCGAAGCGATCGCGCAGTGCTTCGGCATTCGGATGATGCGTGAGCGACTGCGGCAGATAGGTGTAGGCCGCTTTGGAACCTCCCACGAGGCCGCCGATCAGCGGGACCATCTTATAGAAGTAGAGATCGAAGCAGCGCTTCCAGAACGCGTTCGGCGCTTTGCTCACGTCGAGGTTCACGAAGCGCGCGCCGGGTTTGAGCACGCGACGGATCTCGCGCAGGACCGTATCGATGTCGACCACGTTGCGCAGCGAGAAGCCCATCGTCGCGCCGTCGAAGGTCGTATCCGGGAACGGGAGCGACATCACGTCGCCCTCGAGGAAAGCGGTCTCGCCGCGCGCTTCCTTGGGAGCGCGGGCGCGGGCGCCGTCCAGCATCGGCGCGCAGAAGTCGATCCCGGTCACGTGCAGACTCGGATCGGTGCGCAACAGATGAAAGACCACGTCGCCGGTGCCGCAACACAGGTCGAGAATAGTGCCGCCTTTGGGGGCCGCTAAGAGCGCGATCGCGCGCCGGCGCCAGCGCTCGTCCATGCCCGCGGTCATCACGCGGTTGGTCGCGTCGTAGCGCGGCGCGATCCGCGCGAACATCTCGCGGACGAAGGCGCCTTTATCGCTCTGCGGCGGGCGGTCGGGTGTGGAAGTGGCCATAAGCGTGGGCGACTCTGCTTCTCCCCG
>JALYSX010000335.1 GCA_030854585.1 Vulcanimicrobiota bacterium | reverse complement strand
GCCATGGGCGCTTGCGAACATGGTCGGCACGTGGATCAGGCGCGCGCCCAGCGCGTTGGCGATCGCGAAGGCGCCCTGATTGCCCGGAAGCCCATGCCGACGCTGTTCTGGATGCTCCCGATCAGCGGGAACCCGATGGCGTCGTCGTCATTGCGATTCAAGCGAGTCCCATCCCGTCCGGACGACCGGTGTGTCGAGGCCGTCTTCGCCCCGCAGCACGATGCCACCCTCGGTGCGAAAGTCGCCGACCTTGAAGAGTTCTCGGCCGAAGCGCGCCCGGAATCGCGCGGCCAGGTGACGGTAGGCCCGACCGTCGACGGCCGCCAGCAGTTCGTACTCCTCACCTCCGGCCAGGACGAACGCTTCGGGGGTGACGCCGAGCGCGTGTGCCGCGTCTCGCGCAGCGTCGCAGATCGGGAGCGCGTCGATCACCGCACCGACACCCGAGCGCGCACACATCCGGATAAGATCGGTCGAGAGTCCGTCCGAGACATCCATCATCGCATGCACGTAGGTCGAAGCCGCGAGCCAGCGGCCTTCGTCGAGACGCGCGATCGGCGCGCGATACGCCTGCAGGGCCCACGCCCGATGTTCGCCTTCGAGCGCGAGCTCGCCGCGCAGTGCGCAGAGACCGGCGCGGCTTGCGCCGAGCTTCCCGGTGGTGACGATGGCGTCACCCTTCTTCGCTCCCGAGCGCAATTTCAGGCGTGTCGGACTCGCCTCACCGATCAGCGTCAGGGCGAGCGTCACGACCGGCGTGCGCGTCACGTCACCGCCGGCGATCGTGCAGCCGGCGCGCGCAGCAGAAGCGGCGATGCCGCGATAGAGTTCGAGCAGCGATTCGCGCTCGCAGGCGGCGGAGACCCCGAGCGCGATCGTCGCGAGCACCGGGCGCGCGCCCATCGCCGCGAGGTCGCTCAGGTTCGATTCGAGCGCGCGCGCGCCGATCTCGCGCCACGACATCCAGTCCGCGTTGAAATGCACGCCTTCGACCAGTGCGTCGGTGGTGACGACGCTGCGGTTCGAACGCGAGGGTTGCCACACGGCCGCATCGTCGCCGATGCCGACCAGAACGCGCGAACGGGCCGGCGCGACGATCTCCGCCAGCGCCGCGATCAGGGTGTCTTCGTTCAAAGCAGCAGCGAGCGCATCCGGCGCACGCTCGCGCCCGGGTCGGGCGTGCCGAAGATCGACGATCCCATCACCAGTGCCGACGCTCCGGCCGCCACGACCTCGGCGATATTGCTCTCGCCGACTCCGCCGTCGACCTCCAGTTCGCACGTGGGATTGCGGTCGTCGATGAGTTCGCGCGCCTGGCGCACTTTCTCAAGCGAGCGTGGGATGAACGACTGGCCGCCGAAGCCCGGGTTGACGCTCATCACCAGCACGAGATCGCAGTCGTCGATGATATCCTCGAGCATCGCGACGGGCGTCTGCGGGCAGATCGCGATCCCGGCTTTCGCGCCGATCGAACGGATGTGCGTGAGGAGACGCTGCGCCTGCGCGGTCGCTTCGAGGTGGAACGTGATGATGTCGGCGCCGGCCTTGCGGAAATCGTCGACGTACCGCTCCGGTTCGGCGATCATCAGGTGCGCGTCGAAGGTCTGCTTGGAGAGCTTCCGCAAATCGCTGATGATCTTCGGACCCCAAGTGAGGTTCGGCACGAAGCGGCCGTCCATCACGTCGAGGTGCAGCCAATCGGCATCCGAGACGGCGACGATCTGCTCCGCGATCTTGGAAAAATCGGCCGAGAGCAGCGACGGAGCGATCTTGATCACGGTTGGGTCCCTATTTTCTTAGGCTTCTCGTCGTAGACGGCGGTCGGCTCTTGGCCGAGCACGGTCGTCCCGACTTTGGTCCCGTTCACGAACATCGTGACGACCGACGAGCCGACCGAGGTGACCGTGAAATCGAACTTCTGCCCGGCCTGCGCATAGGCGTTGAAGAGATCGTAGTTGCCGGTCGCATCCGAGACCGCGAGACGCACTTTGAGCGGGGTACCGACCGTGACGCCGTCGGGGACCGGCACAGATACGAGCAGATGCGCTTGACGCACGATATAGCCGGACTCGTGCGGCCCCGAGCTGACTTGAATCGAGACGGGGTCGTATGAGTTCACTTTGGTTCCGGCGGCCGGAGCCTGGCGTGCGACCTGTCCGTGCGCCGGTCCACCGAATCCGAGCGGCGTCCAGACGATCTGCCCGAGTTTGAGGCCCGCCTTATCGGCAGCCGCACGCGCTTCATCGACGTTCATGCCGACGAAGCTCGGAACGCGAAGCGACGCGGAGCCGCCCTTGCTCAAGGTCAGGTCGACCGTGTCGCCTTCGCCGACGTTGACGAGCGGCGCCGGATCTTGATCGACGACGTGTCCCTCGGGAACCACGTCGCTCTTGACGTACGCGGTCTTCCCGAGCTGCAAACGCGTCCGCGCGAGGTCGACGCTGACTTCTCGGAGCGATTGGTAGCGCAGGTCGGGCATCAAGCGCACGATCATCCCGGACGAGACGACGAACGAGACCTGGCGCCCCTCGCGAACGGCGGTTCCGGCGTCCGGTTGCTGATCCACCACGACGTCCTTCGGAAATTTATCGCTGGTGACGTGCGAAATGACCGAAGACGCGAGATGCAGGCGCGCGACCTCCGCATCCGCGTCGCTCGTGGTCTGTCCGACGAACGAAGGCACCGTCACCGTTCCGGCGGGCGGCAGCACGAACAGATAGATCGCATGGCCGAACCAGACGGCGACGCCGACGAAGGCCGCCAGGACGATCGGGAAGACCCAATCGCGCGGCACGTATTCGTGCAGTCGGTCGCGCCAATCCGTCACCTAGGCCATCGCCTCGAGCGCCGCGTCGGAGAGTTCTACGTTGGTGAAGACGTGCTGGATATCTTCGTGATCGTCGAGCGCATCGAGGAAGCCGAACGCATCCTCGGCATCCTTACCTTCGGGATGAATCCTCTGCTTCGCACGCGAGCCGAGATACACGGCCGAGATCTTGAAGTTGCGCGCGCGCAACGCATCGCGAGCGCCCGAGAGCGCTCTCGGCTCGGTATAGATGAAGCAGCCCTCTTCGGCGAACTCGACGTCGACCACGCCGTCGACCAGCGCGTCCTCGGTGAACGCATCCTCCGACTTGCCCTGGGCGCCGCACTCGATTATGCCGACCCCATCGAACATCCAGCCGACCGCACCAGGCTCGCCCAGGGTCCCGCCGTTCTTGGTGAAGAGAAAGCGCAGTTCGCCGGCCGTGCGGTTCCGATTATCGGTCGCTGCCTCCACGATCACGGCGGTACCGTGCGGACCGTGGCCCTCGTAGCGTAGCTCTTCGATTTCGCGCTCGCCGTCCTGGCCGGAGCCACGCGCGATCGCGCGCTTGATGTTCTCTTGCGGCATATTGTTCTCGCGCGCCTTATCGACGGCCATCTTGAGGCGATAGTTGGCCTCGGGGTCGGCCGACCCGGATCGCGCCGCGAGGATGATCTCCTTGCTCAACTTCGTGAAGAGCGCACCGCGCTTGGCGTCCACCTTGCCCTTTTTGAGCCGGATATTATGCCACTTCGAATGTCCAGACATAGCCGAGGCCTCTTCTACGAAGCGAGCCGTGGCCCCTCAAGGGGATGCGAATCCGAGCTAAATCACCCAGCGTTCGAGCCACATGCGGGCGTGCCAGGCGTCCCAGGTGATGTGCGTGCCGGCCAGGACCGGATAGAAGAACACGAACGCGAGTGCGACCGCGAGGGTGTAGAGGCCGATGCCGGCGCCCGCGAACCAACGCCGGTTTGGGTCGTCCTTATACCGGTTCCATATCCACTGCAGGGCGATAGCGTTGCAGATACAGATCAGCGGCAGATCCACGTAGAAGTGGTACGAGAAGGCCAGACGCGGCGATAAGAACCATGGCAACCACTGGACCAGGTACGTCAGCACGATCAGGGCGTAGCCCTTGTTCCTTCGCGTCCACGCCAAGTACCCCACGAACGGGACGGTGATCAAGCCGAACCACATCATCAGCGGGTTCGGCAGCGAGAGCACCTCGGAGACGCAGCACGCCTTGTCGTTGCTGGCGTCGGCGCCCTTGCGGAAGTCGTGGTAGTAGTAGGCGACCGGGCGAAGATCGATCGGCCAGGCCCACGGCAACGACGAGTACGGATGCGTCGCTCGGAGGTTGTGGTGATAGTCGTACATCGAGAACTGGCGTGCGACCACGTCGGTCGCGCCCTTGATGTCGACCTGACGATGCAGATCAGGGATCCACGCCAGGCCGTAGACGGTCGCCGAGACGAACACGATGGTCGCGATCGCGACGTCGAGACGGAAGCCGCGCGGGTTTCCCCAGAGCAGTGCCCGTCGCGTCGTCAGGTACTGCTGAAGCCAAACGCCGATCACGACGATGAAACTGA
>JALYSX010000334.1 GCA_030854585.1 Vulcanimicrobiota bacterium | reverse complement strand
GGCCTGGCGCGAGGTCGGCCCGGCAGCCGCCGGCGGCCGCGTGAGCGCGGTCGCGGGATCGAACACTGATCCGAAACTCTACTGGATCGGCTCGGCCGGCGGCGGCGCTTGGAAGAGCGAGAACGGCGGCCAGACGTGGGACGCGAAGTTCACCAAGATCGGCGCGATCGGCGACGTCGCAATCGACCCGAACGACAACGACACGGTCTGGGTCGGAACCGGCGAAGCGAATCCACGCAACGACGTCTCGTACGGGAACGGCATCTGGAAGACCACCGACGGCGGCGGCACCTGGACCAACGTCGGTCTTGCGACCTCGCGGCAGATCTCGCGCATCCTGATCGATTCGAACGATTCCAAGCACGTGATCGTAGGCGTCCTCGGGGACCTGTTCGCCGATAGCGTCGATCGCGGCGTCTACGTCACCTGGGACGGCGGCAAGACCTGGACCAAGACCCTCTACGCCGGGCCGTCGAGCGGCGCGAGCGATATGGCGATGAGCGCGCAACACCCGAACGTGATCTATGCAGGGCTGTGGCAGTTCCGTCGTCAGCCCTGGAACTTCTCGAGTGGCGGTGCCGACGACGGCTTATACAAGTCGACCGATGGCGGCAAGTCCTGGACGAAGTTGAGCGGTCACGGCCTTCCCGAGGGCACGACCGGACGCTACGGCCTGGCGGTCGCGCCGAGCGACGAGAACCGCGTCTATGCGTTGATCGAATCGACCTCGGGCATCCTCTGGCGCAGCGACGACGCGGGCGCGAACTGGACGCTCGTGAGCAGCGATACCAATGCGAACCAGCGTCCGTTCTACTTCTCGCACGTGACCGTCGATCCGAAGAACAAAGATCGTGTCTACGGCATCTCCAACAACCTGACCCTCTCGACCGACGGCGGCAAGAAGTTCCATTCGATCGCGCGGCAGACGCACGTCGACTACCACGCGATGTGGATCGCGGCGAACGATCCGACGCGCATGATCGTCGGCGAGGACGGCGGCTACGCGCTTACCAACGACAAGGGCGCCAACTGGTTCTTCTCGGCGAGTCTGCCGATCGCGCAGATCTACCACGTCGGACTCTCGAACGAGAATCCATATACCATCTGCGCCGGTCTGCAGGACAACGACGCGTGGTGCGGCCCCTCGAACTCGCTCGACCCGAGCGGCATCGGCAACAAGTACTGGTTCACTTCGACGGGTGGCGACGGCGAATGGGCCGTGCCCGATCCGATCGATCCGAACTGGATCTGGAGCGACTCGGAGAACGGTTTCTTGACGCTCTACAACAAGAAGACGCAAGACGGCTGGACCGCGATTCCGTACCTCTCGACCGCGCATGAGTCGTACGATCTCTCGACCTCCAAGTATCGCTTCAACTGGGATTCGCCGGTCGCATTCGCACCCTGGAACGGGCATATCGCCTGGATCGGTGCGAACGTCGTCTTCCAGACGATCGATCGCGGCATCAGTTGGAAGCCGATCTCGCCCGACCTGACGGTTAACGAAAAATCGCATCAGAAACCGACCGGCGGCCCCATGGTGCACGACGTCTCGGGCGCGGAGTACAGCGACACGATCCTCGACATCGAGGGTTCGTCACTGCGGAAGGGTGAGATCTGGGTCGGCACCGACGACGGTTTGGTACAGCTCACGCGCGACGGCGGCAAGCATTGGCGCAACGTCACTCCACCGGACCTTCCATCGTTCGGTCGCGTCGAGACGATCGCGCCCTCTCCGCTGGTCGCTGGAACCGCGTACATGATCCTGGATCGCCACTTCTCCGGCGATCTCAAACCGTACGCATTCGTCACGCACGACTACGGCCGGAGCTGGACCACGATCGTCACCGGCCTCGCCGCCGACATCTACCTGCGCACGATCCGTCCGGACGCGCGCAATAAGGACGTCGTCTATCTCGGGACCGAACAGGGCATCCAGGTCTCGTTCGACGGCGCGAAATCGTGGCAGGCGTTCCAGAACGAGATGCCCGCATCGTCGGTTCGGGATATCCGCTCGCAGACGCAGGCGAACGATCTGGTCGTCGCGACCCACGGCCGCTCGGTCTATATCATGGACGATCTGGCGCCCGTACAAGGTCTGCGCCGCGCGCTCGCGGGCGGCGCGTATCTGTTCGCACCGCGTATCTCGTATCAGTACAACCTGCATCAGAACGATGAAGGCTGGAACTACACCGCCTATGCGGGCGACAATCCGCCGTACGGCGCGATCGTCTCGTTCTATCAGAAGCAGCCGGCCAAGGTCGCGCCCAAGATCGAGATCATCGACGCGACCGGCAAGGTGATCCGCACCGTCTCCGGCACGCACAAAGCGGGCGGCAAAGACGTTCCGTACGTCGACAACGCGTCCGGCGTCAATCGGTACGTATGGGACTTCCAGATCGACGGACCCGTCAAATGGGACGGTGGCGCGCGCGGCTTTCAAGGCCCGAGCGAAGGGCCCGGAGCACCGCCCGGCAGCTACGCGGTCCGACTGACGCTCGACGGTAAGACCTGGACGCAGAAGTTCGTCGCGGCGTTCGATCCGCGCACGGCATTCACGCAGGCGCAGGCCGACGCGGGGTACGCCTTTTCGAAGAAGTACATGGGCGCGCTCTCGACGCTCGACACCGCGCTCAATAACCTCGACAAGGTGAAGAAGGCGCTCGACGACGCGTCGGCTGACGCGAAGAAGACCAACCTCGCGGATCTGCAGAAGACGCTCGACGCGGCGACCGCCGCCCACAAAACGCTCTTCGATTCGTTGACCGCGAACTTCCAGAACGGCGAAGACTCGATCCAGCGTCCGGGCGCACTACGCGAGGATATCGGTGGGCTGATGTTCACCGGGTTCGTCACGCCGCCGGCCGTCTCGTTCGCGAAACGTATGGACGCCGCGTTCGCCGACGGCATGGGCCGATACAACGCCTTCGTCACCGGAACGCTCCCGGGCGTCAATGCGGCGCTTAAAGCCGCAGGCAAAAAGGAACTTCCGTCGGTAAAAACGCTCAAGACGACGCCGTAGGTCAAAACCGCGGCGCGCCGTAACTCTCCACGAGGAATTGCCTCGTGGAGGGGGCTTGGTGTGAATCGTCTTTATCGTCTGTTCTTCTGCGCCGCAGTGCTTGCATGCGCTCCGCTCGTCGTCTCTGCGGCCACGCCCGCGCCGGGTCCGCTCGACGCGTTGAAGTGGCGTCAGATCGGGCCCGCCGTTTCGGGCGGACGCGTCGCCGCCGTGGCCGGTACGGCTAGCGATCCGAATCTCTATTATCTGGGCGCGGCCGGCGGCGGCGTCTGGAAGAGCGAGAACGGCGGCGAGACCTGGACGCCCGTCTTCGAGAAGCAATCGGTCGCGGCGATCGGCGCAGTCACCATCGATCCGACCGACGAGAACGTGGTCTGGGTCGGCACCGGCGAGACGAATCCGCGTAACGACGTCTCGTACGGCGACGGCGTCTATAAGACGACCGACGGTGGTAAGACCTGGACGAATATGGGGTTGAAGGCGACCCGCCACATCGGCCGGATCCTGATCGACCCGAAGAACCCGGCTCACGTCGTCGTCGCCGCGCTCGGCGATGTGTTCGCGGACAGCCACGACCGCGGGGTCTACGTGACGAACGACGGTGGCAAGACGTGGGCGCAGACGCTCTACGTCGGCCCGCAGAGCGGCGCCTCCGAACTCGCGATGGATCCGAACGATCCGCGTGTGATCTACGCGAGCGTCTGGCAGTTCCGGCGCGAGCCGTGGACGTTCCACTCCGGCGGTCCCGACGACGGCATCTGGAAGTCGATCGACGGCGGCGCGACCTGGTCGCGTCTCGCCGGCGGCGGGTTGCCGGCCGGTATCATGGGACGTAGCGCGGTCGCGATCGCACCGAGCAACTCCAAGCGCATCTACGCGATCATCGAGGCCAAGGGCGGTATCCTGTGGCGTTCGGACGACGCGGGCACGACCTGGACGATGGTGAGCGACGACACGCTGGTCGATCAACGTCCGTTCTATTTCACCCACCTCAACGTCGATCCATCGAATGCGGATCATGTCTATGCGGTCTCGGAGATGCTCGCGGAATCGAAGGACGGCGGCAAGAAGTTCAAAGAGATCGCTGACGCCATCCACGTCGACTATCATGCCGTGTGGATCGCGCCGAACGATCCGAAGCGCATGATCGTCGGCGAAGACGGAGGCTATGCGACCACCCGGGATGGCGGCAAGAACTGGTCGTTCTCGCGCAACCTCGCGATCGGTCAGGTCTATCACGTCGGCCTCTCCGTCGGCGAGAATCCCTATTGGGTCTGTGCGCCGCTACAAGACAACAACGGCTTCTGCGCGCCCTCCAACTCCAGGGACCGGTCGGGCATCAAGGACGACGACTGGTTGCGCGTGGTCGGTGGCGACGGCATGTGGGCCGTGCCGGACCCGAGCGATCCGCGTCACATCATGACGGATCTGCAGACCGGCAGGATCTTCGACTACGACAAGAAGACGATGTCGGGCCGCCAAGTGGTGCCGTACTTCGACTTCTCGCGCAGCGACTTCACGCTCTTCTCGCGCAAGTATCGCTTTAACTGGGATTCACCGATCGCGTTTGCGCCATGGAATCCGCATCTGCTCTGGCTCGGCGGGAGCGTCGTCTTCCAATCGCCGGACCGTGGTCTGCACTGGACCCCGATCAGCCCCGACCTCACCTTGAACATCAAGGAACATCAGCAGCCGTCAGGCGGCCCACTCGCGCTCGACGTTTCGAGCGCGGAGTTCTCCGATGCGATCTTGGATATCGAAGGCTCGCCGGTGCGCGCCGGCACGATCTGGGTCGGTACCGACGACGGACTCGTGCAGGTCACGCGCGACGGCGGCAAGCATTGGCGGCGCGTCGAGCCTAAGGACGTCGGCCCGTTCGGTCGCATAGAGACCGTCGCACCGTCGAACTTCGATGCGGCGACGGCATACGCGAGCGTCGACCGACACCGCTCCGGCGACTACGCCCCGTACCTCTTCGTCACCCACAACTACGGCGCGAGTTGGGCCAAGATCGTGACCGGCCTCCCGGCGGACCAATACGTGCGCACGGTGCGCGCGGATACGCACAACCGTAACTTGCTCTACGCCGGAACGGAGCAGGGGATCTGGGTCTCGCAGGATGCCGGAGCAACGTGGAACAGCCTGCAACTGAACCTACCGACCGTCTCGGTGCGCGACATCCGGATCCAACCGGAGTTCGGCGACCTCGCAATCGCGACGCACGGTCGCGCTCTCTGGATCCTCGACGACATCGCGCCGCTTCAGGGTCTGACGCGCGCGCAAGGACAGGGCTCGATGCTCTTCCCGATCCGGACCGCGTATCAGTACATCACGCATAGCAACGACGAGGGGCTCTACACACGCTATGCCGGACAGAATCCGCCGACCGGCGCGATCATCTCGTTCTATCAGACCGCGCCGCAAGCGGTCGCACCCGAGGTCGATATCTTGAACGCAGGCGGGCACGTGATCCGTCACATCAAACCACAGCCTCAGCACACCCCAAGCGAAGATGCGAACGCCCGTGGCGCGGCCGGACCGGGCGTCACCAACGTGGCCGGCGTCAATCGGGTGGTCTGGAACTTCCGCGAGGACGGCGTGCCGCAGTGGATGGGCGCTGCGCGGGCCGAGTACCGCGGCCCGCTGATCGGCGTCGGGGTCGCGCCCGGAACCTACGCCGCGCGGATCGTGCTGCACGGCCATACCTACACCCAGTCGTTCAAGGTCGCGGCCGACCCGCAGTCGCCGTACAAGCAGACCGACTTCGACGCGGCCTATCGCGTAGCTAAGAAGTATCTGCTGATCTCCGGACAGATCAACGTCACCCTCAACCATCTCGACGATCAGAAGAAGGCGCTCGTCGCCGCGCAGAAGACCGCGACCGCCGACGTGGCGACGACGATCGGCGCGGCGCTCGCGGAACACGACGCGATCTTCTCGCTCTTCACGGCGGACTACCACAACGACGAAGATTCGATCCAACGTCCGGGCGGACTGCGCGAAGATCTCCCCGGAGGCTTCGGTGCGGCTGCCGCACCGACGCAAGCGCAACTAGAGTTCGACGCGCGCTACGACGCCGAATATGCTACGGCCGTGGCGCGCTACAACGCCTACGTCGTCAAATACCTCACGCCGCTCAAAGCGTCCGGCGTCAACCTGACCTGGTAGCTATCGGCCGAACAGACCCTTGAGGACGTCGCCGGCGATCGCGCCGGCGACGCC
>JALYSX010000285.1 GCA_030854585.1 Vulcanimicrobiota bacterium | reverse complement strand
GCCTTGACCAGATCGTAGACCGCCCGCTCGCAGCCGTCTTCGCCCTTGAACGCATTGCGCGCGGCGATCTCGCCCTGATAGATGGCTACGTGTACGAGCGCGTATTCGCCCGTGACGTCGCCTACGGCGAAGATATTCTCGTTCGAGGTGCGCAGCGTATCGTCGACCGTGATGCCCGTCTTCGGATGCACGTCCACGCCCGCATGCTCGAGCCCGAGACCTTCGACGTTCGGGACTCGCCCGAGCGCATAGAATATCTCGTCGGTCTCGATCGCGTAGGGCGCACCGTCGATGCTCGCATGGACGGTCGCGCTACCATCTGCGTTCTTTTCGACCCGCGAGAGTTGCGCGCCGGTGACGACGTCGATGCCTTCGGCACGATAGTAGCCGGTCAGCGCCTCGCCGATATCGTGGTCGGCGCCCGAGAGCAGGTGCGGGGCGCGCACGATCATCGTCGTCGCAGCACCCATGCGCGCGAAGTATTGACCCAGTTCGCACGCTACGTAGCCGCCGCCGAGCACGACCAGCCGTTTCGGAATTGTCTGGCGATCGAGCGCTTGGTCGGAGTCGAAGTAGCCGGCCTCGAGGAGCCCCGGCAGAGCCGGCGCGGCGACGATGCTCCCTGTCGAGACCACGAACTTCTTTCCCTCGAGAATCGTATCGGTACCGACCTGGAGTTCGAGTGGCGAGAGAAACGTGGCGTCGCCCATATAGATCGGGAACGTCTCGATGCCCTCGATCCGGTAGTCGGCGAAGCCTTTGATCAACTCGCGCTTGCGCGCGATGATCTGCGCGACGTCGATCGTGATGCCGGCCGCATGGACGCCGAGTTCGGCGGCTGCGCGCATATCGTGCACCGCATCGCTCGAAGCCAGCAGCGTCTTGCTCGGCATGCAGCCTTTGAGGATGCAGAGCCCGCCGAGCGGGCCACGGTCCACCAGAGCAACCGTCGCGCCGAGTTCGCGCGCCGTCCGCGCTGCCGCGTAGCCGCCGGAGCCCGCTCCGACGACGACGAGATCGTAGCTATACCGGTTCATGCGCCGCGGGGGCGCGCGCCGAGCCGATGGGTCGATTCGATGAAGCGGACCGTGCCCGCGGAGTTCACCAGGATCGAATGCGTTTTGGCGTGATTGCCGAAGAAGCGGACGCCGCGCACCAGGTCGCCGTCGGTGACGCCGGTCGCACAGAAGACCACCCGATCGCTCATGACCAGATCGTCGATCATCAGCACGCGATCGATATCGCCGAAGCCCATGTCGCGCGCGCGTTGCGCTTCTTCCGGATTGCGCGGTTGGAGTCGTCCCATGAAGTTGCCGCCCAAGCACTTGATCGCGGCCGCCGCCAGCACACCCTCGGGCGCGCCGCCGGTGCCCATCGCCACGTGCACGCCGGTCGCTTCGATGGTGGTCGCGATACAGGCGTCCACATCGCCGTCGGAGATGAGCTTGATGCGCGCCCCGGCCTCACGGACTTCGCGGATCAGCTCCGCGTGGCGCGGACGATCCAGGATCACGACGCAGATCTCGTTCATCGGCTTCTCGAGGGCGTTCGCGACCGCTTCGAGGTTGTCGAGCACCGATGCGTCGATGTGGACGTAGGGCGCCGCCTTCGGGCCGACCGCCAACTTCTTCATATACGAGTCCGGCGCGTGGAGCAGGCCGCCGCGTTCTGCGATCGCCATGACGGCGATCGAGTTGGGCAGGCCGTTCGCGACCAGGTTCGTGCCTTCGACCGGGTCGACCGCGATATCGACCTCATGGCCGCCTCGACCCAGCTCTTCGCCGATATAGAGCATCGGGGCTTCGTCGCGCTCGCCCTCGCCGATCACGATCCGGCCCGAGATATCCATCTCGTTGAGCGCCTCGCGCATCTTTTCGACGGCCGCACCGTCGGCCTCATCGCGCTCGCCGCGACCCATCCAGCGGGAAGCGGCCAGCGCCGCGCTCTCGGTGACTTTGACGAAATCGAGTCCGTCGACCGGATTGCTCTTGGTGCGGGTCACGGGTGAAGCCATGCTTCTGGCTACCAGGCGGGAGGAGCGAATCCCTCGCGGGAGTCGGAGGGCGCCTCGGTAAAGAGGAGCCGCCGTGTCTTCACACGCGACAGACGCTTCCGCCCCGCGCCCGCGGCCGCCGATTCTCGACGAACTCCTGACCGCAGGCTGGGCGCCGTTGCTTGCCGTCGCAATGGCCGGACTCAGCCTCGGCTTCTTCGGCTGGTACGCAGCGATCGTGCCCCGGCACGACGACCTGCTCTCGAACCTGATGCTCCCGCTCGGCATGCTCTTCGGGGCGGCGGCGGCGATCTGGCTCTGGCTCGGGTACGGCCACTACTTCGCGCGACGCGGTGGCATCACGTTCAATCGGGCACTGCAGTACGACGCGCTGACCTGGATCCCGTTCATCCTGCTCTGGTTCACATTCGCATTACCGTCGCAGATGACGCACGGCGCACGCGTTCTGGTCGTCTGCCTCGGACTCTCCATGGTCGCCAAGGTCGCGATCGCGGCACGTTTCAACCAGACCATACGCGAAGTGCTGGTCGACTTCACGCTGACCCGGATCGCGATCATCGTGATCGCGGAGCTGGCCGCGGTCATCATCGGTCAGCGTGCCGGGACGCACATCAGCGAATCGACCCACACCATGCTCGCCGTCTGGGGCCGCTGGGACGCCGTCCATTATCTCGACGTCGCGACCAAGGGCTACGGCGGCACCGACATGGCGTTCTTCCCGCTCTACCCGCTGCTGATCCGGAACCTCGGCGCGCTCACCGGAAATCATCTGATCGCAGGGTTGCTGATCTCGAACGCCTCGTTTTTCTTCGGCCTGCTCTTTCTTTACAAACTGCTCGAGCACGAGTACGACCGCTCGGTCGCCCGGCGCGCGATCTTCTACGTCTCGATCTTTCCGTCGGCCGTGTTCTTCTCGGCCGTCTACACCGAATCGCTCTTCTTCTTTCTGACGGTCGCTTCGTTCTACTACATGCGCGAGCACAAGTGGTGGCACGCGGGTGCGATCGGCTTTCTCGCGGCGTTGACCCGGTCCGAGGGCGTGCTGCTGATCGTGCCGTTCGCGATAGAATGGTGGGGGACGTATCGCGGACACCTCAAGGACGGCCTACGGAGCGCGATCGCAAGCGCGCTGATCCCGGCCGGGCTCTTCGTCTACATGGCCTATCTCTGGGTGTTGCGCGGCGACCCGCTCTACTTCTCGCACGTGCAGATCCATTGGAACCGCCACTTCGCGCCGCCTTGGGTCGCGGTTGCCGACGCGTTTTCGAAAGCGTTCCACGCGACGGCTGGCCAGACCGTGGCAAACGAGCTCTTAGAGATCGGCTTCACGGCCTTGATGGTCGTGGTGCTGGTCGCCGGCTGGCGTCGCTTGCGCCCGTCGTACATCGCCTACATGGGCCTCTCGGTGCTCATCCCGATGTCGACCTCGAGCCTGATGTCGATGCCGCGCTTCGCGCTCGTGCTCTTCCCGATGTTCGCGATCCTGGCGCGGTGGGGCGACAAGCCTTGGATCAACAACGCCATCGTGGCGTTCTCGCTACCGCTCCTCGGGCTCTTCACGGTGCTCTTCGCCGATTGGTATTGGGTGGCCTAAGCCGTGATCGCATCGCTTGCCCAACGCCGCGGCGTCCGTCAGTTCGCGAAGTTCGCGGTGGTCGGACTCTCCGGCACGATCATCAACCTGGTCATCTTCACGTTGCTCCAACGGGTCGATCCGCTGCACGCACAGCCGCTCCACTACGATCTCATCTACACCGTCGGCTTCATGGCAGGCGGCGTTTCGAACTATTATCTCAACCGGATCTGGACGTTCCGCTCGACCGGTCATGCGG
>JALYSX010000281.1 GCA_030854585.1 Vulcanimicrobiota bacterium | reverse complement strand
TTCGGGAGGACGTTGACGAGCGATACTTCGTGGTTCGTCAGACTATGCGAGATGGCTCGCACCGATCCGATCGTAATCATCGCGACGTATTGGTCCGTGTGCTGACGATGGAGCGGATCGTAGAGCGGGTTCGCTGGCGAGCCTTCGCCCTTTCCATCGCTCACGTAGATCGTTCCGTCGGTCGCGACCGCAGCACCCGTCGGAAACCAGCCGGTCGGAGCGGTAGCGACGATACGACCGGCGCTGATGGTGGCGACCGTATTCGCACCGCCAAGGGTCACGTACAATCGGCCGTGGTTGATGAGGAGAGAGTTTGGTAAAGCTCCGTACGCTACGGCGTTCTCGGTCGGGCGGGTTGAATATTCATGCTCGAGGCGCACCCCGTAGTACGGATGCAGCTCGATGGTGCCCACGGGCGCCAGCGTCTTGGTGTTTATCTTCGAGATGGAGTCGTCGTCGCCGTTCGCGACGAACAGCGTGGCGCCGTCGAGCGAGAGCGCGAGCGCGGATGGGTGTTTGCCGACGGGCACTCGCGTGACGAAGCTGCCGTTCAGGCGGATGACGCGCACGCTCGAATCTCCGCGACACGCGACGTAGAGCGTTTGGCCGTCGGTCGAGAACGCGAGGTCGGACGGATGACCGCCGACCGGGATCGTTCGGACCGCGCCGCTTGCGACCAGCGAGACCGTCGCGTCGCCGTCGTTGGCGGTGGCGATGGTGCCGTCGCTCACGCGTAGGGCTACGGCCGCGGGCCACCTGTCCTTCCCGACGGGAGATTCGGCGACCGTGCCGTCGTTGACGTTGACGGTCAGCACCGCGTCGGCGTTGCCGCCGGCGACGAGAGCCGTATCGATGTCGCGCCAGACCGGCTTGCCGAACGCGCCCTTCAGTTTGATCACCCGCTCGAGTTTGAGCGAGGGCACGTCGAGGATGCGCAGGGCGGCCGGGCCGACCCCGGACTCGATGACGGCGAGTCGTTTCTCGTCCGGCGAGAGCGCGATGCCCTGGGGCATCGTCCCGGTCGCCACGGCCGCGACCTGCGGCGCGGGCAACAGCCATCCTGAGGGGAGCGTGACGCCGCGTTCGGCGGCAAGGGCGGTGGCACCGATGACGATCGCGGCGAGCGCAACCGTGAGGGCTATGCGACGCTTCATACGGCAGTCTTCGCCGCGGGGATAAGGCGCCCCGCACCGTCTTAGACAAAAGGCCAGAGGGGGACGGACCGATTTTCGGGTAGGAGTGCGGCATGAATCTTTCGTCCACCACCGTCTTCGCCAAGGGCGGCTTTTGCGCGTACGAAGACGCGAAGGTCGGCCTCCTGACGCACGGTCTGCAGTATGGCACCGGCTGCTTCGAGGGGATCCGCGGCTACTGGGATCCGCACGAACGCGAAATTTCGCTCGTGCTGCTGCGCGATCACTACGACCGGCTCGCGCTCTCGGCCAAGATCCTGATGATGGACCTGCCGCACACCACGAGCGAGCTGGTCGACATCACCGTCGATCTGGTCGCCCGCAACAAGTTCGAGACGAACATCTACATCCGCCCGTGTCTGTACAAGTCGGCCGAAGACGTGGGCGTGCGCCTGCACAACGTGCCGTCGGAGTTCGCGATCATCCCGATCCCGTTCACCGCCTACCTCGACCCGGGCAAGGGGATGAAGGTCTGCGTGAGTTCGTGGCGCCGGGCCGACGATACGATGGCGCCGCCGCGCGCGAAGATCACCGGCCTCTACGTGAACTCGGCCCTCGCGAAGACCGAGGCGGTGATGAACGGCTTCGACGAAGCGATCCTGCTCTCGCACGACGGTCACGTAGCCGAAGGCTCCGCCGAGAATCTCTTCCTCGTGCGCCGCGGGAAGCTCTATACGCCCGACCCATCGCAGAACGTGCTCGAAGGCTGCACGCGAAAGGCGATCATGGATATAGCGGTCGCGGAGTTCGGACTGGATATCGTCGAGCGTTCGATCGATCGCGGCGAACTCTACAGCGCCGACGAGATCTTCTTCACCGGTACGGCCGCCGGGATCGCTTACGTCGCGTCGATTGATCATCGCCTGGTCGGCAACGGCGAGATAGGCCCGATCACCAAGCGCCTCGGCGAGTTCTACCACCGCATCGTCACCGCAAAAGAACCCCGCTACCGCGACTGGATAACGCCAGTCTACAACACCGCGGGGCTAGCGCAGCGGGTTTAGTTGCCGTGGACCCAGACGGCGACGTCTGGGGATAGCGGCGCGACCGCCGTGGTCGCATCGCTGTTGATGTCGACGCCGGCGGCGGTACGCCAATCGGCCAGGCCGACCATCTGCGTGTACGTGAGCTTCGAGATGCCGCGTATGAAGCGGCGCCCGGACGAGAGCGACGGTAGATCGGTCGTCATCACCGCGATCACGTAGGGCGCGTTGTCGGCATACACGATGCCGACGTCGTTGAGCGTGTCGTGCAGCGTGCCGGTCTTATGCGCGATGGCGATATCCGGCGGAAGCGGCTCGGGGATCAGGGTATTGTGCTCCTGCCCGGAGAGAATCGCGAGCATCTGCGTCGAGGACCACTCGTCGATCAGGCTCTGGTGTGCCATCTTGGCGAGCAGTCGCGCGAGATCGTGCGGCGAGCTGCGCAAATCGTAGCGGATGCCGTAGCCTTCGCTGCGGATATCGTTCGCGAGGACGGTGTGCTGCAACCCGAGCGCATACATGCTCGAGTTGATGTTGTGGCGCCCGACCAGGCGGATCAGCATGTTCGTCGCCGTGTTGTCGCTGATGTCGATCATCTTAGCGAGCAGATACGAAACCGCGTACGACTTGCCGGGTGCCGCGTCGCAGAGTTCGCCGGAGCCCCAGTCCTTGTCGGACCGGCGAAGCGTGAGGCGATGGTTGAGATCGAAGCGGCCGTCCTGGAGTTGGCGGAAGACTTCGACCATCACCGGGATCTTGATCGTCGACGCGGCCGGCATGGATTCGCTCGCATCGTAGCCCGTCGAGTATCCGCTGGCGAGGTCGATCACGTCGAGCGCGACCATCCCGGGAGCGTGCCGTGCCATCGCGCGAAGGT
>JALYSX010000271.1 GCA_030854585.1 Vulcanimicrobiota bacterium | reverse complement strand
GTGCGTGCCATGCGCTCGCCGCTCGGCGGTGCACGCTTCGAACTGCGCGTCCCGATACGGGAATTGGAGACGTCGGCGTCGTAGAATAACGCCCGTGACCGAGTCGCGGGTCAAGTTCGCTCATCCCACCGAGGCCGACCTCGCTCGGCTTCTGGACTTCTATCGGATCCGATGGGAGTACGAGCCCAGGCGCTTTCCGATCGCGTGGAGCGACCGAGGTGCGCCGATCGAATATTTCACACCTGATTTTTATCTCCCCGAGTACGATACATATATAGAGATGACGGTCGTGAAGCCGAAACTCCAAACGCGCAAGAATCGCAAAATGCGGCTCTTGCGCGCTTCGCATCCAGAGGTCGACGTGAAGCTTTTCAATCGACGCGACGTCGAACGGTTGTTCTCCCGGATGGAGCGTGCCTCGTGATCGGCGAGGTCCTCTTCGACGAGGCCTCGATCGCGGCGCGGGTGAGCGAGCTCGGCGTCGAGATTTCGCGCGATTATCAGGGTAAGACCCCGATGGTCATCGGCGTCTTGAGCGCGGCCGCCGTCTTCCTGGCCGACCTGACGCGCGCGATCACGATCCCGTCGGAGTTCGATATGCTTGCGGTGACCAAGTTCAGCGACTCCGAGGGGATTCGTTTCGAGAAGGACACGACCCACTCGGTCGACGGTCGCCACGTGATCATCGTCGACGATACCATCGACACCGGGATGACCCTGCAGTACGTGCTAAAGTCGATGCAGGCGCGGAATCCCGCGTCGCTCGCCGTCTGCACGTTGCTCGATCGTCCCAAGCGCCGGATCGCCTCGATCGACGTCAAGTATCGTGGCTTCGAGATTCCGGACGTCTACGTGGTCGGCTACGGCCTCGACTACAAGGGCCGTTATCGCGAACTCCCCGCGCTCTACGCGCACGGAGCCTGGCCTGCGTAGCGTAGCGGCATTGCTCGCATTGGCGCTCGCTTTTGCGGTGCCGGTCGACGCGCGCGCGATCGACCTTCAATCGATCACGCAAGCGGCCGCGGACTATCACAGTTCGAACGACAAGCTGCAGGCGATGTTCCGCGCGGCCCTGCTCGATACGACCAAGCTTGCTGAGTTCGAGCCGGACGGCACGGCCTACGTGAAGACCGGCGATATCCCGGCCGAGTGGCTACGCGACGCGAGCGCTCAAGTCCGCCCCTATCTGTACTACGCCAAAAGCGATCCGGAAGTGCGCAAGCTCTTGCGCGGAATCGTGGCGCGCGAGGCCAAGTACGTCCAGGTCGATCCCTACGCGAACGCGTTCACCATCGACTATCGCGTCTGGGAGCAGAAGTTCGAGCTGGACTCGCTCGCCTATCCGGTCACGCTCGCTTGGAGCTACTGGAAGGCGACCGGCGACGAGTCGGTCTTCACCTCCGACTTCGCAAGCGCGCTCGACAAGATCCTCGACACGATGCAGCGCGAACAAGACCATCCCAAGAACTCGCGCTACTCGCACAAAGAGATGGCCGTCAACGGCGTCGGCCGTCCGGTCGGCTACACCGGCATGATCTGGACCGGCTTCCGCCCTTCGGACGATGCCTGCTACTACAACTTCTTGATCCCGTCGGAGATGATGGCGGTCGTCGCGCTCGGCGACATGGCCGAGATCCAGCGTTCCGTCTACCACAACGTGATCAAGGCCCACGAAGCCAGGGCGCTTCGCGACGAAGTCCAGCGCGGGATCCAGAGCTACGGCCTGGTGATGGTGCCGAAGTACGGCAACATCTATGCCTACGAAGTCGACGGTCTCGGCCACGCCATCCTGACCGACGACGCGAACATTCCGAGCCTGCTCTCGGCGCCCTATCTCGGCTACACGACCGCCGACGATAAGTATTATCAGAACACGCGCTCGTTCTTGCTCTCGCAAGACAACCCGTCGTACTACACCGGGACCATCGCGCGCGGCATCGGCAGCTACCATACGCCCGACCATTGGGTCTGGCCGCTCGCGCTGATCGTGCAGGGCATGACGGCGACCGCCGCCGCCGAGAAGCAAGACGTCCTCGGCCAGTTGATCAACAGCGACCCGGGCGACCATCTCTTGCACGAGTCGTTCGATCCGAGCGATCCGAAGAAGTTCACCCGCCAGGACTTCGGTTGGCCGAACGCGCTCTTCTCGGAGTTCGTGCTCATCTCTAACGGCACCGCGATGATCCCCATGGGCAACACCGACGACCTGGAGTTCCGCTCCGAGTAGATGACAATCGAGAACAGGGCCGATATCGTTGTTGGGATTCAATGGGGGGACGAGGGCAAGGGCCGGATCGTCGACCTGTATGCGGCGGACTACGATATCGTCGCGCGGTTCGGCGGGGGCGATAATGCCGGGCACTCGATCGTCGTCGGCGAGACCAAGCTGGCGCTCCGGATCGTGCCGTCGGGCGTACTGCAGCCGCATGCGGAGCTCTTCATCGGCGGAGGGACCGTCGTCAGCCTCGAGGGCTTGCTCGGCGAGTTGGACGGGCTCGCGGCGCGCGGGGTCGACATCAAGCGGGTCCGCGTCTCGGATCGGGCGCATGTCGTGTTGCCGTATCACGGTGCGGCCGATCGCGCGAACGAGATCGCGCGCGGCGCGTCGGCGATCGGCACGACCGGGCGCGGCATCGGGCCGGCCTACGTCGATAAGGTCGCGCGCAACGGCATCACCTTCGGCGACCTCGCGCACAAAGAACTCGTCGCGGATCGCATCCGCTTCAACCTGCTACGCAATCGCGCCGCCGGCATCGCCCTTCCTGCGGAAGAAGAAGTGATCGACAGAGCGCTCGAACTCGCGGCACGCGTGCGACCGCATATCGTCGACGGCGTCGAGTACCTGCACGGCGCGCTCGAAGCGGGCAAGCGTGTTCTGATCGAGGGCGCGCAGGGCACGCTGCTCGATGTCGGCTTCGGCACGTATCCGTACGTGACGTCGTCGCATACCGTCGCCGGCGGCGCGTGTACCGGTCTCGGAATCGGCCCGAATGCGATCGGACGCGTGATCGGGATCGTCAAGGCCTACTGCACGCGGGTCGGCGCCGGCCCGTTCCCGTCCGAACTCCACGACGCGACCGGCGAGCAGCTACGCAAGAACGGTGCCGAGTTCGGCACGGTCACCGGGCGTCCGCGCCGGTGCGGCTGGTTCGACGCGGTCGCCGGTCGTTACGCGGTTCGCGTGAACGGCCTTACGTCGGTCGCCATCACCAAGCTCGACGTTCTCTCCGGCCTCGACCGGATCGGCATCGTCAACGGCTATCGAAGCGGTGGCCGGTCGGTCGGCTTCGGCGCGGCCGGCGCGCCGGACCTGACCCTCGAGACCGAGGAGATGCCGGGGTGGAGCGAGCCGATTCACGACGTTCGTCGCATCGCCGACCTTCCGCCGGCGGCGCGAGCCTACGTCACGCGCATAGAAGCGCTCCTCGACGTCCCGGTGGAGCTGGTCTCGGTCGGCCCGGAGCGCGCTCAGCTCGCTCGCTAGGCAGCCGCGGACGCCTCGGTAAAGATTTTCCGGCCGCGGTTAAGGGTTCGAACAGTTGCCCGAAGCTGTTAAGGGCGCGACCATCGCCAAACTGCAGCAGCAGGTCATCGACCTGCAGACCGGCATCGGCCACCAAGGACAAACGGATATCGCAACTCCAGGGCGCGCTCGACGTGGCCAACGCGCAGAACGCGGCTTCGCGCGCGCCGGCTGCCAAACTGGCCGTAAGTAGCGCGGCGGCGCCGGCCGCGTCGACCAGCAGCGCACCCGGCTTCGCGGTCAGGTCTCACGGCCGGGGCATCGGCGAATGCGCGCCGGACGGCGGCCAACTGGGCCGCAATGGATCCGGAGAACGCGGTCAAGGTCGTGCAGAAACTACCGGTCTCGTACGTCGCACACATCCTCGCATTGATGTCCCCTGATGCGGTCGGCCCGATCCTGGACGCGCTGCCGCCGGCCTATGCGGCCTCGCTGACGCAGGAACATCCGGAGCTTCGACGGTAAGTGGGGCGCGTGGACGCAAGCATTCGCGGATGGTGGCCGGTCGGATATCGTATCGATACCCGGTAGGTCGCGCACGCCCTCGAACGTCTGACGTTTTGAAGACCGCCCCTGACCGGGACGGTTTTTTGTTTCTCTTATCCATACGCGCTCCTCGTAAGGAATTGCATGTACGCAAGCACGCAGACCATCTCGTCCGATCTGCTTACGCCGATCGGCGCGTTCCTCGCGCTCGCGCACCCCGGAGAAGCCTGTCTGCTTGAGTCGGTCGAGCACGGGGGCCGGATCTCGCGTTATTCGTTCCTCGGTCTGGACTATCTCGACGCTCGCACGTTCGTCGCGGGCTCGCAGATGCTCGATGAGATCCGCGCGTTTGTCGCGCCGCATCGTCCCGAGGGTAAGGCCGCTCCGCTCGGCGGCGCGCTGGTCGCGTTCGCCTACGACGCAGCGCGCCCGTTCGCGCGCCTGCCGATCCGCGCGCCCTCGGCGCCGGCGATGCCGGATGCGTATGTCGCGATTCCAGGGACCTGGCTGATCTTCGACCATTACAGCGATCGACTGACCATCTGGACGTGCGCCGAGAACCTCGAAGCCTGCGAAAAACGCATCGCAGCGACCATCGCGCGCCTGCTCTCGGCGGCCGGTATGCTTCCGCGCGCCGTCGGTGGTCGCGGGCCAGTCGCGACATCGCTCGATCGCGCGACCTTCCTCTCGCTGGTCGGCCGCGTGCAGAATCACATCATCGAAGGCGACATCTACCAGCTCCAACTCGGCATACGGTTCGGGGTCGACCTGGCGGGCGGCGCTTTCGAGGTCTATCGCGCGCTTCGCTCGCGCAATCCGTCGCCATATATGTTCTACGTCGACGGACCCTTCGGCCAGGTCTTCGGCGCATCGCCCGAGTTCTTAGTCCGGCTTGAAGGGCGCGAAGCCCGGATCCGTCCGCTCGCAGGCACGCGTTCGCGCGGGGTCGACGAGGCCGCCGACGCGCGGGTCGCGACCGAACTGCTCGCCGACGAGAAAGAGCGCGCGGAACACGTGATGCTGGTCGATCTCGCGCGCAACGATCTCGGCATGGTCTGCAAACACGGCTCGGTCGAGGTCGGCGAGCTGCTCCAGATCGAGCGCTACAGCCACGTGATGCATATCGTCTCGGACGTGACCGGAACGCTCGACGACGGGCTGGATGGCCTGGATCTCTTCGCGGGAGGCTTTCCCGCCGGAACCGTGACCGGCACGCCGAAGGTCCGAGCGATGCAGTTGATCGACGAACTCGAACCGATGACGCGTGGATTCTATGCGGGTTCGATCGGGCGCTGGTCGTACGGCGGCGACTTCGATTCGTGCATCACCCTGCGCAGCGTCCATGTGCGCGACGGCCGCGCCTATTGGCAGGCCTCGGCGGGCATCGTTGCAGACTCTGTACCGGTGCTCGAGTACGACGAGATCCTTCACAAGACGTGGATTGTGCGCGAGGTCCTAGGAGTCGACCGATGAAGCTGCTTCCCGTCCTGATCGCCTGCGCGCTCGCAGCTCTCCCAGCCCTTGTGCAAGCCTACGTTCCGATCGTCCCGATCGACGTCCGCTGCGCTCTCCGCGCCGCCGTTCCGCTCGATCGGGGCACCGGATTTCCGCCGCGTCCGATTGGCGTCACGGCGGGAATCGGACCGTGAGCACGCGTCTGCTCTTCATCGACAACATCGACTCGTTCACTTACAACGTCGTGCACCTGCTCGCGGCCGCCGGCGCAATCTCGCATGTGATCGAGAACGACGACCCGCGTCTCCGTCCCGAGATTCTCGACGATTTCGACGCGCTCGTGGTCGGCCCCGGACCTGGCCGCCCGGCCGACTACCCGGCCATGCTGAGCGTCCTGCGGAGCGCGATCGAGCGGAAGATGCCGGTCCTGGGCGTCTGCCTCGGACTTCAGGCGATCGGCGAGGTCCTCGGAGCCAAGGTCGTCCACGCGCCCCGGCTGATGCATGGAAAGGTCTCGGCGATCGCCCACGACGGCAGCGGGCTCTTCGATGGAATTCCCTCGCCGCTTCGGGCGACGCGCTACCATTCGCTCTGTCTCGAGGCAGCAAGCCTGCCGGCTGAGCTGCGGGTGGTCGCGACCAGCGAGGACGGAGCGGTCCAGGCGATCGCCCACCGGAGCCTGCCGGTCGCGGCCCTCCAGTTCCATCCGGAGTCGATCCTGAGCGAGCGGGGCGAGGACCTCATAAGGAATTTTCTCAAGTCGGCCGATAGCAAGGGATGAGACCCCAGGGTCTCGGGCGTCCCAGCGCCCTGCGAAGGGAGTGATTGAAATAGCTGGACACATGACACTTTCGGCGATACCGAGTGGCGGAAACGCGCTCGCGAGCCCGCCGTTGTTTTCGGGCAAGCCGAACCTTTCGGCGTCGACCGGGCCAAGTTTTGGGATGATGGTACGCAAGAAAGTTGCGGATGCTACGATGACTACGACGGATCTACTCGCGAAGCTGACCGCACTGCTACGGAGCGGAACGCCGATCACTACGATCGTCGACACGATCGTGAAAATGGTCACGGATCGCGTGAAGAGCGCGACGCCGCAGACCGGAAGACTCCATCCGCGGCATCACCCACTGCAGACTAAAACCCGCAGACCGCGATCAACCTGCGCGCGAGCGAGAACTAGGATAGTCTCGTCCTAGCGATTTGACACGGAGGACCGCGCGGCGGGAGTCTCCCAAGCCTCCCGCCTCGAACCACCTTTTGATGATTGCTCTCGTACGCCTGAACGGGCAACCGCTGATGGTCAACTGCGACTTGATCGAGTCGATCGAGGCGACGCCGGATACGGTCGTCACTCTCACCTCGGGCAACAAGCTGATTGTCCGCGACACCCTGGAGCAGCTCCAGGCCAAAATCGTGGACTTCAAACGCAAGATCCACGGCCCGGAGTGACAGCCTAAGGCCACCAAGCGAGCCGGGAGCCCGCCTTTCTCAGGTTCCTACGTACCCGGACCGATAAGTTTACGAGACTCCGACACCCTTTTTGGAGCGGAGCAGCGTTCGTTGGACTTTGCCAAATCGCCGCCTGATACGCGGATTCGGTGCGATCGTGTCGGCCGACTGGGTCGGCGGCACGGACCTGCACGTCATTTGCGGGCGTTGGAAAGCCATCGTCCTGATCCTGGTGGCACTCTCGGCGCGACTTTGCTGTCGTTCCCCGGACGCACGTTCTTCAAAGGTTACATCGGCGGTTTCAAGACGGCGTTCGTCGAGATTAATTTCCACGAGCGCGACGTCATCGCGACGCTCGTCTCGTTCGCCGAAAAGGCGCGCCGCGAGGGCCTGCTCGCGCTCGAGAACGAAGCCGCGGCGCTCGACGACGAGTTCATGCGCAAGGGCATCCAACTCGTTATCGATTGGTCGCGACACCGAGATCATCCGTAAGGTTCTCGAGACCGAGGTCAGCATCGTCCAAGAACGCGGCAACCAAGCAGATCGGTCTTCACCTCGCTCGGGTGTTTCTCGCCGACCCTCGGCATCACCGGCACCGTGCTCGGCCTGATCGGCATGCTCAAAGGGCTCGCCGCAGCTTCGATCGGCAACGTTACGGGCACCATCGGCATCGCGACCACGCGGCCGTTCGTAGCGACCCTCTTCGGGATCTTGTTCGCGAACCTGCTCTGGCTCCGATCGCGACCAAGATTAAAGAACGCTACGGGCAACCGCTGCTGGTGCGCGAAATCATGATCGAGGGCATCATGCAATCCAGATCGGCGACAACCCGCGCCTGCTCGAAGAGAAACTGCTCGCCTTCTTCGATGCGAACGACCGCGAGAGCGCAGTCGATGAGGGCGGCGCGCTCTCCGAAGCGGGCTACTCCGCATCGTCTGCCTAGGGGTCCCGTGTAGATGCACCAGCACTCAAGACGGCGGCCCGCGCGGCGGAATCCAAGTTCCGCAAGCGTCCCGAAGAACAGAAAGTCGAAACGGCCGGCATGATGCGCTGGCTGTTGACGTATGCGGACATGATCACGCTCATGCTCGCGCTCTTCATCATCCTTTTCTCGATGTCGACCGATGAACGTTTTCGTTGTCGGCCTCCCGCTTCAGATCAGCGTCGGCCTCGTGATGCTGGTGATCTCGGTGCCGCTCTTCGCTGCGGTCGGCCGCGGCATATTCAACGACATCGCACGCGAGATGGACACGGTCATGCGCGGGCTCAAAGCATAGGAAGAGGGCGCCCTTGCGGGCGCCTTCTGTGG
>JALYSX010000216.1 GCA_030854585.1 Vulcanimicrobiota bacterium | reverse complement strand
AGTCGATGTCGCCGATGAACTGCAGGGTCATGTCGCGACCGAGCGGCGTCGCGAGTTGCATGTGGGTCTGGCTGAACCCGAAGCCCGGATTGAGCGAACCGCTGAAGATCACGATCGAACGCGCGGTCGGGCGCGCGCTTAGCGTATAGCCGACCGGTTGCGCGAGGGCCTTGAAGCTCGTCCCAGCGTTGATCGAAAGTACGTAGTGGTCTTGATTGAAAAAGGTCATCACGTCGTTTGCGCCCTTGGTGTTCGTGTTCGATTGCGCGTCGAACTGGAACGGGACGAACGACGGGCCCGAATAGTTCGCCTCGTTGTAGGTGAGCGAGTTGACGAAGTGCGTCCCGATCGCCGTGTTGAGGCTGAGATTCTGACTGATCTGGGCCTTCAGGTCTCCGGTTCCGTAGACGATCTGGCGGACCGTCCCGCCCGCCGAGAAGCTGCTGCCGAGCAGGTTATAGAGCACGGGTCCGAGGGTGAAATTGAGATCGGCCCGCGACGTGGCTTCGCGCGTCTGAGGTTCGCTGTATTCGCCGATCGTAAACGTGCTCCGGATCGGGAAGCCGATGTTGCGTAAGAACGCGGTCGGCTGGATCTGTAGTTCGGGCAACGAGTTGTAGCCGAAGGGCGACTGTTGGAACTGCTTGTCGATCTTGAGCAGGTAGGTCGCGCCCGGCGTCGTCATGTTCGTGTTCGAGGTGAACTTCGCCGTTGCGGTATCGTTCTGCACGCCGCCGTAACTAGTGGTGGAATGCGAGAGCGTGAATATCTCCGATTGACCGATGTTCTTCGCGAGTCGACGGGTGTCGCTCAATCCGAAGCTGTTGGTATCCGATTGCGACCCGGAAGCGACGTGGCCAAAGGTGTACGTCTGCGTCGAGAGGCCGGTATGCGTGATCGATCCGTTCAGATTCGTGCTGGTGGGAAGATTCGTGAGCGCTCCGTAAGCCGAGTTGTAGCTGAAGCTGACGTTGCTACGCAGGGTCTGCGAGAAGTTCTCGATCTCGTTGACGCTGAGGTTGTAGGTCGATGTCAGGGTGCGGCGATCGCGGATGCCGTAGAAGTTCACCTGCGCGCTGCGTCGGCCGTTCTTCTTGGAGTAGAAGCCGAGGTAGCCCAAACCGAGGCCGACCTTGGTGAAATATTCGACGCGATAGTAGCCGTAGTAGTACTGGTCCTTGCCGAAGCCGAGTTTGGCCTTTACGTAGAAACCTTCGGCCTGATCGTAGCCCATCTCCGGGAAGAACGCCGGCCGCTTGGTCTCGTCGTCGACCTGGCGGAGTGGGATGACGACGCGCGGCAAGTAGAAGACGGCCGCCGCGCCGAGCCAGAGGATCACGTTGTTGATGACGATCTTGTCACCAGGATAGTACGTGAGCTTTTTGCCGGTCATGTGATATCCGCCACGTGGATTCTCGCAGGTCGAGAGAAACGCGTTCGTACCGTGTCCGGTTCCATCAGGATCGGTGTGCAGTTCCTTGGCCCTGAAGTGGACGAGCCCGCGTTCGACGCCTTGGTTGCTGGTGCCGACACCGCCGCTCAAGACCGCGGTCTGGTCGACGGTATCGAACACGATCGTATCGCCGGAGAGCACCGAATCGCGCGCCCGGTTGATCAGGAACGGATGTCCGGTCATCGTCACCGTGCGCAGGCCGTCGAAGTGCGCGCGGTCGCCGACCAATTCGCCGTTGCTGTAGAGGATGTGGACGTTGCCGATCGCGTCGCCCGGCTTGCCTTGCTTGACGCTCCCGACGAACTGATCCGAGATCACGGCGACCATGCCCGGCGCGAGCGTCGGCGATCCGCTCGGCACGGCTTCGGGAGCTTGCGCGGCTTGGCCGGCGGGCGTGATCGGTGGCGGCGTCGAGCCACTGCGCACGACGAAGACCGGCGCGTTCGATGAGCCGGGTGCGGGCGTCGGCGTCGGTATGGGCGGTGGGGTGACGGCACCCGGGCTCGGGAGCGGAGTGCTGTAAAGCTGGGTCGTGCCGGACATCGGCGGAACAGATCCCGGGCTCGGTGCGCTAGACGGCGTCGCGGTCGGAGCGGGCGTCGGCGTCTCCGGGACCTGCTGCGCGACGATGGTGCCGCAGCCTTGATTGAGCAACGCGAGCGCGCGCGTCTGCTGATCGAGCGCGGACGTGCCGGCCGTCGCGCCGCCGGGGATGGCGCCGCAGAGAAACGCGAACAGGCAGACGAGTGCTTTGTTAATGTTCTTCCAACCAGAGGAGCGCGGCCCCGAGGCCGCCGATGATGATGTTCGGGAGCCACGCAGCGAAGTACGGGTCGATCGCGCCGTTGCGTCCGAGTGCCGACATCGCGGACGTCAGCAAGAAGTACACGATGAACGCGAAGATCGCCAGGGCCGCACCTAGCGTCTTGCCGCGCCTCCCGAACCGGATAGCGAGCGGCAGCGAGATGATGATCGCGACGAAGCAGCCGAACGGCCACGCGAGCTTGTTCGCGAGGTTGACTTTGAATCCGCCGAGCGTCGAGCCGCCCATACCCTGCTCTTCCATCGTCTTGATGTGGGCGCCGAGGTTCTTGCTCGACATCGTCCACGGATCGCTGTTGACGCTCTGCTCGAACTGCGTGATCACTTCGCCGATCGGCAGACCGACGGTCACGCTCTTCGGATGGTCTTGGGTCGTCATCAGGCCTTCGGCATTGTAGCGCGTCAGCACGACGTCGTGGAGCACCAGCACGGTGCCTTCGACGCTCGCGGTCTTCGCCTGATAAGTGGTGTTGAAAAATCCGCCCGCGCGACCCGGCTCGAAGATCTGGACGCCCTGCATCGTCTTGTTGTCGGGGGCGACCGAGGTGACGTAGAACGTGTTGCCGGTGCTCGGGTCCTTGCGGAAGAACTGCGTCTCGATCGGCAGCGACTCGGTGTGATAGACGATCTGATAGAACGTGCGCGTCGACTGATCGACCGACCACGGCGAGACGTACTCGTTGATCGAGTAAGCCGCGCCGAACATGAAGAGCCCGAAGATCATCGGTGCCAGCGCGAAGCGCCAGAGCGGCACGCCCGAGGTACGCATCGCGGTCACTTCGTTGTCGCCCATCATGCGGCTCATCGCGAGCAACGCCGCGAACAGGCAGCCGAACGGAAACGCCATCGGGATCGACTGCGGAATGCGGAACAGCACGAAACGCAGGACGAGGAAGAACGGCGCGTGCTGGTTGAGCACGTAGTCGGCCGCGATGAAGAAGATGTTCAGCGCCCAGAACGCGAGGAAGATGCTGAACGCGCCCAGGAACGGGCCGATCATTTCGGCGACGACGTACCGGTCGAGGAT
>JALYSX010000179.1 GCA_030854585.1 Vulcanimicrobiota bacterium | reverse complement strand
CATCATCGCCAAGAAGTAGGCCTATTTGCGAACTAGTCAGCGTCGGATCGCCGTGGCTGATGAGAACACCGCCCAAAGCCACGATCGTCACAAAGGCCTGATAATGCTGATCGCTCCAAGTCGTGGCAATTGGCGACCAACTTGGGATCGAAGCGCGATTTCACCGCGTAGACATCGTCGTGCGGAAGATAGGCGCTCTTGATCGCAGAAAAGTTCTTCGACACGAGAGGTAGGACCCGTGCGAAGAACACGCGTCATTCGGCGGCGTGACCGTCGCTCGCTACCCGCGCGAAGCCTCCGGGCGAGACGAACACGAACGTCACGACGCACAAAACCGCGAAAACCTTTCGCATACGAGTTCTCGCCCTCGCCGACCACTACTTCGCGGCGTTGGTCTGGAAGCGGTACCAGAGCAGGCTGAGGATCGCGAGGATCGCGTAGAGGATCGCGTGTTTGACGTGATGCGTGCCGTCGAGGCCGATCGCGGGCAGTCCGTTCCAGAGACCGAAATAGACGCAGACGGAGAGCGCGATGAAGACGAAGGCGAGCACGATGGCGAGATTTTTCATGGTCAGCTGATCACTCCGATTTTGGCGAGGATGAGGCAGAGCGCTCCGAACAGCAGGCAGTACCAACCGAACGCGCGCAGGTCGTGGTTCTTGAAATACTTGGTGAGGAAGGCGACCGAGAGATAGGCGAAGATGCCGGCTAGTACCGCGCCGACGATCGCCTGCATCGCGAGCCCGTGCGCGCCCGGCGCCCAGAGTTCGGGAATCGCGAGCGCGCCCGCCGCGAAGATCACGGGCGTCGCGAGCAAGAACGAGTAGCGCGCCGCGTTTGCGGTGTCGAGGTCGCAGAGCAGACCGACCACGATCGACGCGCCCGAACGCGAGATGCCGGGTAGCAACGCGAATGCTTGACCGAAGCCGACCAGGACGCTCTGCGGGTAGCTCAACTGCTCGATCGCCTTGTAGGCGACGCCGGCCTGTTCGTGCTGGCGGCGGCGCAACCAGTCGCCCGCGAACATCACGAGACCGTTGATCATCAGGAAGATCGCGGCCGGCGCGACCGTGCCGAACAGAATGCTGACCTTCTCTTTGAAGAGCAGTCCGAGGATCCCGACCGGAATCGTCCCGACGACGAGCAGCCAAGCGATGCGTTCGTCCGGATCGTCCGAGAGCTTGCCGCGCACGATGCTCCCCACGAAGGCACGCGCGAGCTTCGCCCAATCGTTCCGGTAGAACACGATCAGCGCGATCGCGGTGCCGAGATGGAGCACCACCACGAAGGCCAGGAAGCTCGGGTCGGCACGGTCGATGTTGTGCCAGCCTAAGAGCGCCGGAATCAGGATCGTATGGCCGAGACTGGAGACGGGGAACAGTTCGCTGATGCCCTGCAATATAGCCAGCACGATCGCTTGAACGAAGGTCACGGCGGTCGGTTACGCCCCACCGGGTTCCGCGGCCTTCCGGCGGAAGGATTGGGCTGTCGGCCGGGGTAAGGCGTCGGTGTTGGCCGAGAACGGCGTCGACGCCCAACAACACGAGCGGAAGTTCCAACGTATCGACGATACGTTGCTGGTCTCGTACAGCATCGGCGATGAGTTCGAGCCCGAGTTCACCGAGACGTACGACATCGCGCTCGGCGGGATGGCGATGCTCACCAACGCGGAACTGGGCAAAGATGCACCGGTCTCGGTGCAGTTGGAGTTGCATGGCGACGCTCAGCCCGTGCTCCGCCTACGCGGCACGATTCGCTGGTCGCGCTTCGATCCGCTGATGCAGCGCTATCGCACGGGCGTCGCGTTCCTAGACGTCGCCAAGGAGATGGGCGAGCATCTCCAGCGCTACATCGACACGCTCCATCTGCTCCGCGACGTGGGTGTGATCTAGCCCTACCAGGCGATCCACTTCGCCGCGAACGTATAGTCCGCGGCGATAGCTTTGCAGTCTTTGTAGGCCGGTGCATACTGCGCGCTCTTGGCCAACGTCAGCGCGACCAGATCGAGCGATCCGTTTCCCGACGAGCCCGCGATCGCGGCCGATGCGACCGTCCCGTCGGCGTTCAGGTGAACCAGTACGGCCGTCGTGCCGTTGGTCGCGGCCGCGCGCACTTCGGCCGGAATATCTCCGGGCTGCGGCGTCGCGCTCAAGCCGGCGGGCGCGTTCGGCGACTTGCACGGCTGCGCGGCCGATGCGAATGCGACCGGCGGAGTGGGCGTGAGCGGGGCAGCCGTCGCCACATTCGCCTGCGAGCGACCGTTGGTGGCTAGCGGGCGCGGCGGACCGCTGGCGCGCGCGCTCGGACTCGGTTTCGGCGCGG